>NZ_MAIS01000014.1:0-89461 GCF_001680695.1 Paenibacillus sp. KS1
CTGTTACATTCAAATCATGATCGAAAGCCGTTTTCATCGCTTTTGCTGCCATTTCCTGCCATTTTGAATCGAGTTCTTTCTTGGCAAGCTTAATTGTAACCTCACTGACAAAATCTGTTCCACTCCTCCATACTGCCTGAAAACCTTTCCCTGTCAAAGCATACGCAAAATGATCTTTTAGTTTCTCCTTTTTTCCATCATAAGGCCGCATTAGAATCGCTTCTTTATCAAGGACGTATGTTTTCTTTGCGTATGCCTTTTTCAGTGCTTTCAGAACCTTCTCCTGAGTCTCTTTGCTGATTTTATCAAGTGGAACCGCTCCGTCTATCGACCATACTCCTCCTTTATCATTAAAGTAGACAGTGTACTTACCATCTACCGATGTAACCTTCGCCTCTGAACCGCCCAATGACTCGGCAACATTCTGCAGCTTAATCTCTTTTCCAGCAAATTGATTTACCGCTTTTTGCAATTTGACTGCCATCGTTTTGTCAATTTGAACCTTCTTATTATTCGTTTGCTCCTGTTCATGCGCTGCCTCTGCTCCTACAGGAATTGGGCCTGCCACTGTAACCAACATACTTGACACAATCATAGCCGCTAGAAATGTTTTGTTTACATTCATCTTATTTTCTCCTTAGTTTCATATATAAACCTCCCTTTTATGCTAACATTGAGCATCTAATACTCAACTTAACATTCAATGAATAAAATTTAAGAATAAAATCAGAAATGAATTTCCACAATTCGTCATTTATTTGTTGTCTTTGCCGCGCAATCGTTTCTCTTGCGCTAGATCATGCGCGACCCGAAGCGCTTCTTGGCCCTTCGTCTGCAGTTCATTCACCGCCTCATCCACCGATTTCTTATTGTCAATAATGGATTGCAGTACTTCGGTCAACAATGACCGGAAGGAACTGTTAAAGTCATCAGGGACATTCTTATTGCCCCACAGTGTATCAAATACGGACAGTTCCTTCGGCTTCAATGCATAGAATGCTTCCGTGCTTCTACCGTCCAATTGCTTGAAATATTCCGGCCGTGAAGGGATCGTGGGGATCATGCCAACAGTCGTTCGAGCTGCCACCTTGGCCATGTCCGCGCCGTTTATAAATTTAACGAGTTCCCACGCGGCCTCCTTATTGTCGGAGTCTGCTGCGATCGCATAAATTTCGCGAATGATTATATTTCCAGTTTCATCGGGTGTCGCAGGATCGACTGGAGTTGTCACGACATCCCAATTGATTTTCTCAATTTTCTTATCCCTTAGATGCTCCAAATCCCACGGTGTTCCCAGCTTCATTGCAGCCTGACCTGTGAAGAAGAGCTCTTTCCCCGGTTCAATGGGCTGAGGTCCTTTCGTGGCCGGTGGAATATACAGCGCCTTGCTCCGTACTGCATCCGTCGCCTGTTGGATGGCCTCCTTCCAGCTCTCCGAGTTGATTAACAGCTGCTCTCCCTTAGCATCGAACAGCCTCATTCCAGTTGAGGAAGCAATCTGATACATCAGGCTGTCTGCCCCACCAAATTCTTGAGCTAGCGCATACAGTTGTTTTTCTGTACCGCCTGCTTTCGATATGCTTGTCGCCAGTTCAAAAAATTCCTTCCAGCTCATTTGATTTCGAGGAGGTTCAATATTATGCTCCTTGAATATATCACGATTATAGTATAATACAGTGGTATCTATAGTGGGGGAGAGTCCATACAATGTCCCCTTGCCCATTGCTTTGAGCCTATCGGTAAGACCTGGCATGAACCCTTCTAAATCATAACGATCTCGCTTAATGACTCCATCAATTGCATACAGCTTCCCGCCTTGGGCAAATTCTGTGAACGATGTCTCATCCAGCAGCAATACATCTGGCTTGTACTTGTCCAGCAGTTTCTGCGACTCTTTCTCAAAATCGAATTCAGGATCTCCGAACTTGGAGTACAACTCCGATTTACTCACCACTTCAACATCAATATCAGGTTGCTTCAGTTTGAACAATTGCCCATAATCTCGATAAAATGCCTCTTTATCCTGATAGACGACTCTAATTGTCCCTTTTACCTTATTGAAGGTCTCTACTTCCGATTCTCTACCAAAACAACCGCTTACTAATAACATGATGATGAGAAGCATTATCCCCATTTTCCAGCTAGTCCGCACTCGCAATTCCCTCTCTCCCTTGCTTCGTTATGTATATGGCTCTTCATATTCGGGAACCAGAATTGAGATTCCCTTACGATTTCTTCGCCGCCGTTTCACGCGCTTTTATTAATGCTTGCTGCCCCTTCATCTCCAGCTCTGCGAGGGCTTCATCTATCGTTTTCTGTTTATCAATGATCGCTTGCAATGCTTCTGCTAATAACGGGTCGAACAGGTCATGAAACCCGTGAGGAATGTTCTTGTCATCTAACAGTCCTTTTCCTTGTTTCGGCTTCAAGAGATAGAACGGTTCCGTGCTTCTGCCTTCTAAATCTTTAAAATAGCCTGTACGCGTAGGCAGCTTCCCGTTATTCCCCAGCGTCGCGACCTGAGCCATGTCCGTTCCATTTACGAATTGGATAAATTCCCATGCTGCCCGCTTATTTTCAGAATTTGCGGATATCGCATAAATTTCTGACAAATGCACATAGGCTGATTCATTCGGGCTGGCCGGATCGACCGGTGTCGTAACAATGCCCCAATCGATCTTCGGCGTTTTTTCATACATCGGAACTTCTTTCAAACGAACAGAGAACCAGGACTCTTGAAATGTCATCGCGGCTTTTTCTTGGTGAAAAGGCTCGTAATAGCGATCCATACGCTCATTGTTGGCGTCTTGCTCCGGGAAGTATACGGACTTATTGCGGATCGCCTCCGTGGTCATTGTTACAGCTTCCTTCCAGCCCTCGGATTGAATAAGCAGTTTCTCCCCTTTAGCATCAACCAGTCGAAGCCCAGATCCAGCCGCAATATCATACACAAGCTTCTCGGGTTTCTCCGTCTGATACAGTCCATATGCCCCCTCTTTCGCGAATCTGCTGGCCAAGTCCAACAATTCTTTCCAGCTCATTTGATCTCGCGGCGGTTCGATATTGTATTGTTTGAACAGTCCACGATTGTAATACAACACAGGTGTTTCGAAATAAGGCGCCAATCCGAACAGCTTCCCGTTCCCCTTCTCTTTCAGCCTATCGATAAGCCCTGGCATGAATCCGTTAATATCATATTTATCCTGGTTAATGACCATATCGAGGTCATACAGCCTCCCATCCTGGGCAAAGGTTTCGAACATGCTCTCATTCAACAGCAATACATCAGGCTTAAATTTCTCTATGACTTTCTTCTTTTCCTCGTTCAAGTCAAATGGAGCATTCTGCTCTGCGGTTAGATCAAACAAATCATCCTGTGCGATGACTTCAACTTCAATATCCGGATATTTCATCAAAAATAAATTTCCATAATCCCGATTGAATGATTCCTCATCCTTATACACGATCTTAAGCTTCCCTTTGCCGTCTTTCAGCGGCGCCATTTCTGAATTTCCGCCAAAGCACCCACCCAATAGTGACGTGATTGTCAGCAATAGAAGTACTAGTTTATATTTTCTATGCATAATTCGCTCGCTTCCCCTTTTTATTGTCGTTCGTGACATGATGTATATGTGGAGTACGCTGCCTCATCGCTTCCTACCAACGATTCCTTATTTTCCGGTTTCGCTGCGTGCCTGCATCAGCACCCCTTGTCCTTTTTCCTCCAACACGGCGGCTGCTTCATCAATCGTTTTTCGATTCTCAATCACAGCCTGCATTTCTGCTCGCAGCGGCTCCACGAACAGGCGAAAAAAAGATTCCGGAACATGGTCATTCCCCCACTTTTGCGCTGTTTCCTTCACTTTTAGCATATAGAAGGCTTCTAGGCTTTTTCCGTCGTATTCCTTCAAAAATCCTGTCCGCGACGGCAATGTCCCGTTATATGTTTTGGAATTGGATTTCGCCATGTCTGCACCGTTTACGAACTTGACCAGCTCCCAAGCTGCCCTCTTATTGGAAGAAGCGGCTGATATGGCGAAGATTTCACGTGAAGATATATTCACGGACTCATCATTTGAATGGACGGGCATGGTTGCGATGCCCCAATTCATTTGGATACCGTTCTGCTTGAGCGACAGCATGAGATCTGGCGAACTAAATATCATGGCCGCTTCTTTGTTCATAAAATGTTTGTTGCTGCCATTCGAATTTAGAACCACCGACCCGCTGCGGACTCCATCCGTGACGAGCTTCATGACGCTTTTCCAGCCGTCCGTATTGATAAGCACATGATCTGCCTTCTCATCAAATAGCCTCAAGCCAGAATCGAAGCCGATATTCAGTACCTCGCGTCCGGGATCGGAATAGGTTTCCTCCAAGCCGTACACGTGTCGGCCGCCACTGCCTTGACCCGTAAATCTTGCTGCCAGTTCCATTAGCTCTTGCCAGGTCATTTTATTTCTCGGCGGTTCAACCTGATATTCCTTGAACAGATCCGCATTGTAGTACAGAGCATGTACGATGACGCGCGGCACAAGACCGTACAGATCACCCTTGCCTAACGCTTTGAGCTTGTCGATAAGTCCAGGCATGAACCCATCCACATCGAAGTTATCTTGATGAATGGCTGTCTCCAAGTTATATAGCTTACCCTCCTCAACGAAGGCTTTGAACATCTCCTCATCTAACAGCAATACATCAGGACTGTATGTATTCAGGAACTTCCTTGTCGCTTCCTTATAATCAGTAACATGATTGAATTCGGTAATAAGCTTCGACTTGCTGATCACTTCCACATCAATTTGCGGAAATTGTAATTTGAAGTATTTCCCGTAATCCTCATAGAATGATTCCTCATCGAGATAGACGACCTTGATTGTTCCTGCTTGAAGCGGCTCGAGCTTTTCTTTTTGTTCGGCGCAGCTGCTCAGCAGGGATATGATCGCCAACATGAAAATTCCCGTTTTCCATACCCTTTTCATGGATATCCTCCTACTCACTTATTCATCGTAACGGACATGACATTGCCGACCCAAGGCTACATGGCTTTCATGTGTTTACTTGGCAGTTGGATTACTCGTACGCGCTTTGTCCCGTAATTGGCGTAATGCAGCTTGCCCCTTCTCCTTTAGTTCGGCAGCGGCTTGGTCTACTGTTTTCTTCCCGTCAATGACCGCTTGCAGTTCTTCCGACAAGATTGGTTCGAAAACGAGAAAGAAATCACGAGGTACATTCCGGTTGTCCCATATGCCGTCTTTCATCTGCGGTTTCAATTGATAGAACGGCTCTGTTACTGTTGAATCAAAATCATTCAGATTGCCCATGCGCGTCGGCGCGTAGTCATAAACAAAGCGTTGGAAGTATGTCCCCATTGTTTCCTTGCCATTGATGAATTTGACGAATTCCATCGCAGCCTGCTTGTTATCTGAATCTGCTGCTACTGCATACACATAGGGCAGCTTCATATTCGCCTCTGCCAACTTCGGATTGCCAGGCGGCGACAGGACGCCCCATCTTTTGTGTAATTTTCTCTTATCGTCCGGCTGCATCACATCTTTATGAATAAAGGATGGATCCCCGATTAACATGGCAGAATCCCCATCTAAAAAAATCCCATCATGGGTCATGTTGCGCTCTTTCGGATGAACGAGCAGCGCACGGCTTCTCACTGCTTCTGTCATTTTCTTTATGACATGCTTCCATCCGTCTGTATCGATCAGCAGCTTCTCCCCCTTCTCGTCGAACAAGCTCAGTCCGGAAGAAGAACCGATCTGGTACATCATCGCCGGGGCGGCGGAGTACGTATGATAAATGCCGTGAAAATCCCGCTTCCCCGAACCGGGATCGGAGATTTGTCCAGCCAGCTTCAATACCTCATCCCATGTCATATTGCTTCGCGGAGGATCAACGTGATGCTTCTCGAACAAGTCCTTATTGTAAAATAAGACTTGTCTATAGAAATAGGGGGCTATTCCATACAGTTTCCCGTCCCCTCTGCTCTTCATTCGGTCGATCAGTCCAGGCATAAATTCGTTTAGATGAAAGCTTTCATCTTGCAGATCGGCCTCCATGTCATAGAGCTTCCCTTCCCGGGCGGTATCCGCGAACAGGTTCTCATCAACAACAATCACATCCGGCTTGTGCCTGTCTAGGAACTTTTTCTGCCCCTCGTAAAACTCATCTAGTGATTTTCCATCCTTGAACTTGGCGAACTCGTTCGTCTGGACAATAAATTCGATTTGATCCACTGGATAGTTCATCATTTTTATTTTGCCGATATCGATGTAGTACGCATTTTCATCCTGATACAGCACCTTGATTTTGCTTGTCTGTATGGACTCGTCATGCTCTAGCGTCTTGCCGGCACATCCACTTATCAATGCGATTATCATAAGGAGTGTGATTGTGACTCTCGATTTCCCCATACTTGCTGCCTCTCCTTCCTCGCTCCTAAGACGCTATTCCTTCTCTAGCTCTATGGTGAACTCTAGCTCTTTCATATAATGTTTTTCGATTTTCCGGGCTTCTAAAGACTCATAATCATACAAAAAAGGCTTGATCGTAATCGACTTCGGTTTTTGCCGGAATGGCTCGAACATCAAATCCAATCCATAATCATTCGACTCTTCGTACTTATTAGCTAATCCTCCAAGTCCCGCATCTATCAGTCCTTTCGCCTTGTTCCCCTGATCATCGAACACGTCTGCACTGAACAGTAGGTTATCGCGCAGTCCAAAGTCTTTTTTCGGACCTATAAATTTATCGGGAACATGCTGCATTTCTCCTATTCCTCTCAGCATCACTCGTGTCGTGATTGGGGTTAACTCCAATTTCTCAAGCGACAGGCTAAGACCGTCATAGGATCTCGTAATATTCTCTGTAAATTTAATATTTTTCGTATTCTTCTTCACCGGAATATTGAACATGAACACCTCCCGAACTCCCGATAATGATACATTCATGCGGATATTGAACTCATCGGGTAGTGATTTCGGCTCGCTGCTGAGATTTCCATTTCTCGTTACCGAAGGTTCACTCCTACTTACTGAGATACCAGAATCTGGGTCTCCAGGAGTTTGGTACATGCTTAAACTTAAGTCGTATGTTATCTCCTCAAGTGAAGAGTCTAAGAAACGAATTCGACGAATTACTCCCCTATCGTCCGTTAAAGAGGGACTGAACAGATAGGAAGACACATTTTCGCCTTCACGCTCCCACGTAAAAGCCAAGCGGATGCCATCATAAACCATGTTTTTAATCCGAAGCGTGACCCCGTCATGAGTGATGGATTGATTGATTTTCGTAACCAGATTGTTATCAACCGCGTAAGAAAGACCAAAATCGCCGGTTTGCTGGAACACGACGCCGATAAAGGGCAGCTTGCTTAAAGCATGCGCCATCGTTGATGAGACGAACCCGCTTCCAACTACACCACCGCTAATAACGGCTGCTAAGGAGGCAGCGATCAATGCTGGCTTCCAGATTGATTTCTTCTTCGCTGCTTTTTCTTCCCGAATCCGATTCATGATCCGATGACTGTATGTATAGACCGGCATTTCGGTATCGTGAATGATTTGTTCAAGCTGATTTATTTCTTGATCGGTCAGCTTAGTTCGGTTGGACCATTTCGCCATTCGCAAAGACCTCCTTATCATTATTCCGAAGCTTCGTACGCAGCCGCTCATATTTCTTGCGAATCGCAGCTGGATTACTGCCCATAATGTCCGCTATGTCAGTAAAGCTATATTGCTCAACTGCTCGAAGCAGCAGAATATGCCTTTCCTCCACTGTCAATAGTTCGAGCATATTCTCAATGATTGCTGCATGATTGATAGGAACAGGATTAGGTGCAATCTCTCTACTGCGCAAGAGCAGCCGATACCAGCGTTTTCTCTTCTTCAGTACATTCATGCTGTGGTTATATGCAATCTTATACAGCCAAGCCGAAAAGTTCGTGTTCTGTATGTATTGATTCAGATTGCGGTAGGCCTGTAGGAAAATCTCCTGCAAAGCATCTTCTGCTTCTTCTCGATTCGTTAATAGATAATAGCAGTAGCTGTACATTTGCCTCTCGAAATGATGAATAAGGATTGCAAAAGCTTCATCATCGCCTTCCTGCACCTTCGCAACAATCGCCTCAATAAATTGCTGCTTCTGTTGTCGTTCCCCCGGGCTGGATAATTCCACAGGTTCACCTCCCTTGATGCTCTCCAACCTCTATAACAACCGTAATCTCCGATTTGTGACACGTGTCCAAAAATAAAAAAACAGATAGCGCCAACCGAATAGTTGTTCTATCCGATTGGCGCATACTGCTTATCCATTCCGGTATTCAATTCAAAAGATTCGTTCGTTAATAAGTTTAATATGTAATCAGTTTCTTGCCTGCCTTGAAACTAAATGGAATGCTGGCCATAATGACAACACCGGCAATGATCGTACTGATAATAAGCTCACTTACTGAAATAACATTTGCAGTTAGCCCTGTCTTCATAATGAGGCTATCAATCGGAACGATGACCAATAGGCCCGTAAATAAACCTGGCGAGTAGCAGCGTTCGATAATCGTCGATATCAAATGCGGGAAGATGATGTTAAAAATCATTCCGCCTACATAGCCGAAATACGCGTATTTGAATACCGCAACGTCTGGATAGATGATATACAGGGCTGTAATCAAATAAGCGAATCCAGTTACCCAAAATAAACCAAACAAAAACTGATCCTGAGTAACGGCTTTATGCATCTTCACCTTCCCTGCTGCGGAAGATTGTCTGATCAGCCACACCGCTTCTTCTAAGTTGTGTATCGTAAATGCGAACAAGAACAAGATAATAATAGAACTATTCATATTGTATTCCTCCTTATTGGAACATTCAAGCAATTCCGAGTATGCAGGGATCGACTAACGTTACTTCAATCCATTTAATAGAAAATGAACGGTGCATGCAGCAATCTCGTCAACACTCTCTGCATTCTCTTCCATGACTGTTGTCTCGAACAAGTCGTCTAGCGCAGGTACATTTCGAGTGAAAATGAGAGCTCCTATGATAAAGTGCAGCGTCTGCTTCAAGGATGTGAATTGGAAGCATCCCTCCGCTCTACCCGCCTCCAGTATGTCGCGAAGCTGCTTCCACAATGTGTAGACATAGGCTTGCAATTTCTCCATACGCGGACTTTGCATAATGATCTCCTGCTGCAGCAAGTTAATGAGCTCAGGCTCTGTCTGACGCAGACGAACAAATTCATGTATAAAATGCGCAAAGTCAGCCTCCGGATCCTGCAGCGTATAGATTGCCGTTGCATAATTGGGAATCGACGACTCAAATAGCGCATAAAATACCTTTTCCTTGCCGCCAAAATGGTACGAGACAAGCGCGAGCGCTACTCCTGCCTCTTCGCAAATTTGCCTTACCGTTGTTCCTTCGAACCCATTGCGTGCAAACAGCTTCTTCGCCGCGCCGAGAATCTTTGCCTTCACGTCATTTGTGTCTTGAACCATCTTTGTTCTCCTCTCATGTTGTTATTGATGAATAAGTTCTAGGTTGATATTGACACTAGCAGTGAACAAAAAATTGAACATTGAAATTGAGTATAGGAACTGCGAATATGCTGGCCCTATTTATTGAACATTTGTTTTGAACAATCGTTTTGAACAGATGTTCAAATCCCTATATTCCCATCCTACTCCTCTATAACAGCAGTGTCAACCCTAATATGTAATATGGAATATCTAAGAATCTGAGCCTCGGAAATCGGACACGATAACGGTATATGCCAATTCAACAAATAGAAGGAGGTACTTCCGTGAGTGATGGTATTAGTATATGGGCACTCAAAAAAATGCCCCTACAGCAAGTGATTCAATATATCGGACAACATAGTTCACCTGATTTTCAGGCACGAATGACAAATATGCAGGTATCTGACTATGAAGCTTTAACTCCTGATCAAGCTCAGGATAAACTTCGTGCCGCAATATCGACAATGAACGAGGAGCATTACACGGATTATTTATTGGAGTTAATTGATGAGTGATATCGGATAAAGTTACAGGAGACGGCGCTCCAAACACAAAGAAGCATGCCCTCGCAACGAGAGACATGCTTCTTCTATTTATCATGTTAAGACATAGCCTGAACAACAATATGACTGTCAACGTATTGCTTGAATGCTGCTATTTTGCCATCATCAAGCTTCCATACATGTACGAAATCTGCACGAATGGATTTCCCTGTAGTCTTGTATGTTCCGGTATAAACGCCCTCTGTAATTACGATATTTTGATTCGCAACCTCGTGGTAGGTGTGTACTGTGGCGACAAAGCCATCCCATTCTGTCCCTAAGCGATCAAATACATTGCTCTTGATGCTAGTAGCTCCATGGAACGTGCCACAGTACGGATATCCTGCCGCTTCCGTCCATACCGTGCTGTCAGTTACTGCTTCAAGCAGAAATTCAGGCCCTTCATAGGTGCGGCGGATGATGTTCACATTTGCTTGCTGGCTTTCCATATTCAGCCCTCCCACGAAAACTATATTAGTACATAATCTTATTTGTGGAACGTTACAACTTCTTCAAACGGCAGGAAGCTGCGCTCACCTGGTTGTTCATTCGGCTCACCGAATGGCATTTGCGCGATCAACGACCATTCTTGCGGAATATCCCATGTACGCTTCACTTCTTCATCTACGATCGGGTTGTAGTGCTGAAGGGAAGCTCCGATACCCTCTGCTTCCAGTGCTGTCCATACTGCATATTGCAGCATTGCACTGCCTTGATGGGACCAGAACGGGAATTGCTCTTTATAGCTAGGAGCATTTTCTTGCATGCTCTGAATCGTTGCCTGGTTCTCGAAGAACAAGATTGTTCCCACACCATCACGGAAACCTGCCAGTCTTTGAACGGTTGCATCAAAGTTCTCTGCCGGAACACGAGCACGCAGCGTTTCTTTCACGATGTCCCAGAACTTCTCATGTTCACCGTCCAGCAATACGACCACACGGCCGCTTTGCATATTGAATGATGTTGGAGCATGCAAGGATGTTTTCAAAATTTCACGGATGCGCTCTTCTGTAATCGCTGGATTTTTCGTTACTTTGCGAATGGAACGGCGGTTGATGATTGCGTCTTTGAATGTTGTCATTGAGGTTTCCTCCATTTATAAATAATGTGATTGATATACAAGATAAACTTAGCAATTTCCATCGAGATCGCACTGCATACCTTCAATTGAGTCAAATGACTGCTTGGAAGCTGCGCGATCAATGGCTTGAGCCAAACGCTCCTTGCTAGCCAGACCTTGAATCACCTGATCACCGATAATGAATGTCGGTACAGCTGAGATGCGAGCCTCTTCATAAGCATGCTTGATCGCTGCTTGATGAGCTTCACGATATGTGCGGGATTCAAGCGCCCCGCGGAACGCTGCTGCATCCAAGCCAAGCTCCTCTGCAACCTTCGTCAATACTTCAATCTCCCCGATATTCTGCTCTTCTTGGAAAAAGGCTGTAAACACGCGCTGAATATATTCGTTGCCCTTGCCTTGTTCCTTCGCATATTGATACCCTTCAAATGCCAGGTTGGTATATGGATGAGGAGATACATGCGGCAGACGCATATCGATGCCGAGCTTCTCTGCTGTTGGCTTAATAAATGCATCCCACGATGCAAGCTTATCAGGTTCATTCCATGGATCGATCTTCGGATATGGTTCGGGACGAAGCTCGAATGGCATCCATTCCACTTCAACGTCCTTCTCCTTTACGATTTCATCCAACGGGCCTTTGCCCAGAAAACAAAACGGACATACAAAATCAGAATAGGCTTTAATCTTCACAGTCATATTCAAGTCCTCGCCTTCCATATCTCAATATGATGTAACAACTGTAGTTACACCGATAACAAAAAAATAATTCGTTCGATGTAACTATTATAGTTACAACCATAAAGAAAGTCAACTCTTCCTATTTATCTTCCTTCTCTATTTCGAAACTGAAGACAAAACTGTCTCTAAAAATGTTAATAAATTGAAACTTTACATGATAATTGCTTCCATACAAACAAACATTTTCATAGATTTCGTATATCTGCTCAATCAAATCAGCTAGGAAACGTATAAAATGTATCATATTTTATCGAAAAATGAAGAAATCAGGTGAGACGCTTATGTGGTTCAGAGCAAATGAGAAAGAGCTGCAAGCATTGCTCGAAGGAATTAGCAATATTGTCAAACAAGCAGTGCATGATTCACTGCTTAGCAATCCAAATGAGGATAATCCCATCATTAAAAGACTCAAAACTGAAGTCAAACAGGAAATGGAAAAACTGAACACGCCACATCCCCCCTCCTCTCCACTTCAGGAAATGATTGAGAGGTATGTGAATCGGAATGTGTCCATAAATACACCGGCCGGAATCGTAGAAGGGATAATCACAGAAGTCGGAAACGATTATGTTGAAATTATGGAGTCGGAAGATTTGGTCGTTATTGTGCAGCTGGCCAACGCGATATCACTGCAAGCTGGTTAATCTCATGAGAGGAGGTGATGACCATGATGGACAAGCTGAGACCCCTAATCGGTTCTAATCTGCAAGTTGCTACTTCGTTGGAGACTACAACCGGTACGCTCATTTCTGTCGATGAAACCAAGCTAACGCTGCGCACATCAAGCATATCTGGGTATGAGAATGGCCAATACGCTGTTTTCCCTTTAAAATCTATCTCTTACATTCGTATTATTTAATTTCATACTGAATTCTGAATTTGGAGTGGTATAAATATGACTTATTCTCGAATTAAAGGACTTGTCAGTGTGGTAATTCCCAATTACAACCGCGCAGCTTATTTGCAGGAATGCCTGAACGGCATCCTGCAGCAGACGTATACAAATTGGGAGATCATCCTGATTGATGATGGCTCGACCGATGATTCCATCCAACAGACACAAGCTTGGCTGCTCGATAATCGAATAAACTTACCCAATCATAATTCGATATTTACAATGGCACTTCCCCGGAATATCGGGTATGCAGGAGCCATGACAATTGGATTCTATATGGCCAAGGGAGAGTACATTGCAATCCAAGACTCCGACGATATCTCCCATTTGCAGCGGTTGGAAAAGCAAATCAACTATCTTGAAGCTCATCAAAATATTGAATTGCTAGGCACAAACTATCACGTGTTCGAACATGACCCGAACGAGGTCGTTACAATCCCGAAGTGGCTTCGCTATGGAGAGCATATCCGTACAACCTATCGCAAGGGAGGGCACTGTGTATGTCATGGCACAATCATGATGCGCGGCGCTCTGTTCGATCGTATAGGCGGTCACACAAGACGTGTAAAAGGCGCGGAAGATTATGATTTTATTGCCCGTTCTCTGGATCCTAACCATTTGAATATTGAAAACATCCCTGACGTTCTCTATTACTACCGCAGTCACCCAAAACAACGCTCTCGAAAATATTTTTCAAAAAAGCAGGATCCATCGAATGAATCCTAATCGTATACGTGTGATGATGGTGATGGATAGCTTAGCCATCGGGGGTACAGAGACGCATGTGCTTAGCATTGTTAAAGCCCTTAAAAAGCGTGGAATTCACTCGATATACGCCGGCGCCAGCGGCAATATGTATGAGGCTTATGCACGAGCAGGATGTCAAATTCACGCTGTTGATTTATCGCCGGGAACACTTCTTCATTTGCAGAACCACATGCTGCCAAAAATCATCTCCTCATTAAAGCAAATCATGAAAACCCAGAAAATCAACGTCGTTCACGTTCACCAATCACCATCCGGCCTATACGCCGCAATGGCTGCAAAAGAGCTAGGAATTCCCGTTGTATTTACCGCTCATGGCACTTATTATCCTGAAGATCAATTAACTAGTATGAATCAATATAGTGACGCTGTCATTAGTGTAAGCCATCCAGTAAAGCAATTTTTGGAGGGCATGAATATTCAATCCGAGCTAATCCCAAATGGAGTAAATCCGGACGAGTTCATTGAAGTGGATTCCTCCTCTTTACGAAGCCGTCTCGGTATACCAGATCATGCAGACACCATCGTGTACGCCAGCAGGTTGTCATGGGACAAGGCTTATGTGTGCACAATGCTCATCTGGGCTGCAAGAAGACTGCGCTTGGAAGGACGTTCTCAACTGAATGTCGTCATCGTCGGAGATGGGCATCAATATCACGAAATTCGTGAATTGTCCAAAAGCATCGAATCTGAAATTGGACAACCGTTCATTCACATGGTAGGAAGTCAGAAAAAGGTACGCGATTATCTAAGTCTCGCCGATATAGTCGTCGGCACAGGGAGAGTAGCATTGGAGGCAATGGCCTGCGGCAAGCCGGTAATTGCTATCGGCAACCACGGGTACTTCGGGCTTGTCACGCCATCCACGTATGAACAGGCATGGAAGCAATATTTCGGTGACCATGCTTCCGTATGTAAGCCGTCCGAAGAATTAATCGCGAATGAACTGCGAGAGGCATTGGCTAATAAAGCATCCTTGCGCAAGACCGGGTTACAGGGCCTTAAGTGGACGTTAGAGCATTTCGATATTCACAAAATCGTGAATCAGTTGGAAGATCTCTATCGACATGTCATCCTGCAAGCCGGCCAAGAGGAGGTGCAACACAAATGAGGAAAATACTATATCTGGGGTGGATTGGCTACAACAATTTCGGGGATGAATGGATGTGGAGCATGTTCCAGAACATGTCACAGGAATATTTGGAACCGGATAAGTACGAAATTATCCCTTCATTGCCAGGTGTTGATGTGAACGATATCTTTCCTTATGACACCGTAGTGCTTGGCGGAGGTTCTCTTCTTATACCAGGGTATGTTGATATTATGTATCACGCCGCCAAGAAGAACAAAACAACAATTATCTGGGGCAGCGGGCATGATCGACTCAGTCGGCTGATGATCAATGATGACCGCTCCTTAAGCCCTGAACCTGCAGCTGATAGTGCCGAATATCGCACAATGCTGCAAGAGGTTATCAGCAACGCGTCATATTGCGGCATACGTGGTCCATGGACTTATGAATACTTGTCCAACAACGGTGTACAAATGGATCGTGTATCCATTAGCGGGGATCCTGCCATGTTGACCCCGCTCCCTACTTCAGACCATGCAGGTGTGAAACAAACTGGTGAACGCTGGATCGGTCTGAACTGGGGAACGTCTTATAATCGCATCTATGGACGCAATGAATCCGTTGTAGAAGATGAACTTGCCTATGCGGCGCAGCGCTGGATTCGAGAGGGATACAAAATCTACATTTATGTAGTGTGGGGACCAGACCGTGAAGCTGCCAAACGTTTGCAGCAAAAAATCGGATTCCCCGACCATGTCGTATTCGATCAAGAGATTCATTCCCTTGACTCCTATTTAAAACTAGTACAAAGATTCGATTTCACTGTCAACCTGAAACTACACGCCAATGTATTGTCCGCTGCTGCAGGAATCCCATTCATCTGCTTGGGCTACCGCTTCAAATCGTATGACTTTGTACATTCGATGAGTCTCCCATCTATTATCATACCAACTCATGCCGATTATATGGAGATAGCATTAATAGAAACAGCAAGCTACATTCAAGAAAATCGCGCGTCCCTCGTTAGTCATATGCAGGAGCTTCGAGAACGCGTGAAATTACAGCTTGTTACTCCTTTCGCAGACAAACTGCTGTAAAAGCTAGACGCAACATGTGCATGCAAGAAAGCCCTATGACATCGTCTAGGGCTTTCTTATATGTTCCTGAAATCAGGGGAAACCGTTAGTTTGCAGCATTCCAACTTTCTGCGATTTGAATAAGTTCTTCCTTCGTTAATGGGCTTTGCTTATTCGTAGAAATCCGATATTCAAGCTTCTTCTCTTCGACTTGCCACATCAATACATTTGAATATAGTGCATTGCTCCCTGTCGTATAAAACGCGTCTAATCCACTTACACTCACCTTCTCCAGTTTTCCGCCAACAGGAGCAGCGGGTGATTTTTCGATAGTCAGAGGCTGAATTCTTGTCACTGTCAAGAAAATAAAGTCCGAATCCTTCGTATACATGACTCCTGCCTCCCCAGCTTCCTTCCAGCTCAGCTTCTTCTGGTACACTTTTTTCCCTTTAGCTTCCTTTTTCATTTGGTCTAGAAGAACCTGATACGCCTCGCTGAAAAAATCAGGATATGGAGGAGTGATTTCGCTTTTGATAAACTTATAACCTTCAGGCAAGAAAGCTAACTCCGTAAACTTCGGAGCTTTATACTGAACAGCTTGTTTGAGAAACTCCTCATAAGTTTCCCCGGTTATCGTTCTGAAACTAAAATTAATGGAGTTATCCTTGCTTGTATACGTAGCATAAAGCTCACCATCCTTGATTGTAAGCTCTCCATTTTGCTTGGCATCTTCCTTTTTCTGTGACTCCTTTTTCTTCGTGGACGCTCCGTTAGCTGCAGAAGCTTCCTTTGCTTCCTTTGCCGTCACCACTTGGCTTATACTCATTGACATCGCAAGAACGGCGCACATGGTAATTAGAAATGATTTTGATTTCATAATTTGTCCATCCCTTTCTTCCCATTGTATTTGATGCCTATAATGGAACCAAATGAACTGACTCACCTGACCCTCACTATGTATAACACTTGGCACACGTAAAAAGGGACGGGAAAGATCAGTTTTTTAAATTAAATAAAACGGCCCCTAGGGCCGCTTTCCAACATGACTATTCCCCTACCATACTTCTCGCAAGCTCAATAAACTCGGTTTTGGATAGTTTACTTTCCACTTCATCGGACAAAACATAATAAGAATTTCCCCCCTCCCGCATCCATTCCACTTGATGCTTGAAGCTGGCATTTTTCCCTTTTACATTTTCTTTGTACAGAACTTCCATCCCGTTCAACTTTAATTTGGTAACGGCAATTTCTGAAGTGTTTTGCGAGACCACTCGCGACTGAGTATGGTAAAAACCTATCAACTTTAGTTGATTTCCATCGTAATTGAAGTTCGCGCGTGAGCTGCCTACTTCTTTCCAAGCTAGAGGTTTGATAAACAGGTTTTGATTATTTTTTGCTTGTTTTGATTCTTTCTCCAATTGTTCTGCTAATCTTTTTATATCGTCAAATGGATATAAACTCGGAAATACCCATCCTGACTCAAACTTTAGCCCGGTTGGAGCATTTGCTATATCGACGGCAGGCACTCCAGCTTTATCCTTGATCTCCTGCTGCAAACGATCATAATTGGTATGCACGACCGGATTATATTCAAAATTAACTCTATTTATTGTAGTCAAATGAGCAAACTGTTCATCTTCAACGTAATACGCAGCCCATTCCCCCGGCTTTAATTGTGCTTTCACCATTTCCCCATATTCCTTTAGTGTCTTATGTATGTGAATAGCACCTGGAGTGTAATTCATTTCTTTCGTCTCAACAACGACATCCCCTTTGGAATTAAGAATTTGGATTATTCTAGATGCCGCATATCCCGAGATAGAGGTTAACGCAACAATGATGGAGGCAAGAACAATGATCGTCTTTCTACGAAATCTTGCTTTTGGACGATTCATGGGTTTCCTATGTATGTGTAAACTATCAATGCGCTGCATAACGGGTTCGCGAATATCGATCATCAATTCAGTATCAAGTTCTCGCTCATATCGTCTTATTTCTTCATCTTCGATAATAGATCTGATTCGCTCCATCGAACCCGCCCCCCTTCTTCCGTCATGAACTGCTGCAATTTGATTCTAGTACGTCCAAACCGTTTCTTCACTGTCTCCGTGCTTTTATTCAGAATCTCACCGATCTCTGCAAAAGACTTTTCCTCAAATACGCGAAGAACTAATAAGTTCCGTTCCTCCACGCTAAGTTGCTTCAATGCGGAATGAAGCGGCTCATCAAATAATGACTTCCCGACGGTGTCTTCAGCACTCTCCGTTGTCGACTCTTGTGTAAACCACCATTTGAATTTTTGTTGTATGTTGCGCTTGCGAATTAGATTGAGGCAATAATGGTAAGCAATCTTATATAGCCAAGAAGAGAACAATACATTTGGCTTATACAAGTGAATTTTCTCGTAGGCTCTCACGAATATGTCCTGAACAGCATCTTCTGCTTCATGCTTGTTTCCTAGCAGACGTGAGCAGTATCGAAATAACGGGTTTTGGTAGGTATTAATGATATGGATATACTCTTCGATTTGGCCTGCCTGCACCTGTTCAACAAACCCTTCAACAGACTCCATTCCAACTTCCCCCTCCTTCCCTCACCTATACAACACTTAAACTCACACAAAAGGGACATTGCCTAATAAAAAAGTTGCACCGCCTTCTGATCAGCAGTACAACTTTGATGGTAAGATTATGAAGCTGTGTTCCTGTTATTTGCGAAGCAGTCCCTCCGTCACACATCCAAGCAGCAGTTCCTTGACCTGATCGAACTTACCTCCAATTTCCTCTCTGTGCAATGACAGCAGCATAACCGAGCGCAGTAAACCGATAATGACTTCTGGGTCTTTATCAATAATGACCTGCTTCTCCTGCCACTGCTTAATCAGCTCGGCACCAGCTCGATTGTCAGCTTGAATATGTTCTTCCAACTTATCTTTAGGCAATTTTCTGATCAGCAATTCGTATTCGTCTCGTTGTTGAACTCGTTTCAGGAACGGATTTGTCTCCAGCATCTCAAATGACAAGTCGAACAGGCCCTTCAGCAGTTCCTTCGGAGATCGTTCACTGTTCAGCATGTCTCGAATCTTCTGATCCTTGAACGATTCTTCTTCTTGCATGATGGTATAATACAGTTCTTCCTTCGACTGGAAAAAGGCATAAAATGATCCCTTCGCGATGCCGCATGCCTTTACAATTTCATCAACACTCGTTTTTTTCAGTCCATATTGAGTGAACAGTTCCTTGCCTGTGGACATTAGGCATGTACGAACCGCTTCTCTTTCCATTTCACTAAACTTCGGAATAATGACTCTCTCCTTTACTTCAGGCAGCGATATACCGCCTGGCGCACCGCATTCTCACGCGGATTATTGTCCATATACCCGCCTATCTCATTTAACCCGTAGGCATATCCCAGCTCATAGTCTGGGTCTGCATAGCAGAAGGAACCTCCGGCTCCCGGATGTCCGTATGCCCGGTGGCTGCTGCCGAACGCATGCCCTTCAATGGGCTTCCAGAATCCGACGGAATAAGCCAGCTTGGTCCGATTCACATAGTCATAGGCGCCTGATGATGGCAGCTCCGGTGGAGCCTCTAGCGTTCGAAGTACCGATTTGGACAAGTTCAGCTTCTTGCCTCCCGCAGCAAATTCACCATATATGGCAGCCATTGCGCGTACCTCGCCAATTCCATTGCCGGATGGAAATTCGATCGCCAGCATCTCACGACGGTTGAAGTTCTCATTCGCAACTAGCCGCTTCGGATCAACCATGCTCCGAGCTGTTAACGAGCGAGGGTTGAGGAACCCCAGCAGCATGGAGAAGGGAATCTCATGAATATGCTTCAAGATTTGAGCTGGGCTGTTAATGCCTCTTACCTGAGCCAGTCTTGCATCTGGCACCGAAGCAGGCAGACCAATATAGAATTCCGCATCAAGCGAACTCGCAATCTCCTCGTGGAAAAAACGGCCCAAGCTTCTTCCTCTTGGGTCTACTCGGCGTATAAGCTCACCGATATACCAACCAACTGTCCAAGCGTGGTAGCCATGCTTCACGCCTGGTGTCCATTCCGGCCTTGTGTTCGCAAGCTTATTGGCAACTTGAGCCGTATCTAAATCTGCAAACTTCTCCAATTGTAATGTATCTACCGTGCTCAGTCCAGCTTGATGCGACAACAACTGCCTAACTGTGATGCGTTCTTTGCCATGAACGGCGAATTCGGGCCAATAGGCACTGACTTGCTCATCATAATCGAGAAGCCCCCGAGATACCGCAAGTGCCCCTGCCAGAGCTGCGAAGCCCTTCGTGCTTGAAAATACCGGTACCATCGTATGCTCTTGCCATAATGTTCCGCTATAAGGATCTGATACCCCGCCCCATAAATCTACAACCTTCTTCCCCTGTATATATACAGCACATGCTGCACCCGTTTCTTTGCGCTTTGTAAAGTTCCGTACGAACTCCTCTTTAACTTCTTCAAATCCTGCTGCCACCCAACCTTGTACATGAACCTGTGTCATCTGCTTCACGCTCCTGTTTATGCTGCCAATAAACTTTCATTCGTATGACTATTTTTGTTATTTTAGTCATATAAACAATAACGCATCCTATTCCATTTGTATATAGACAAAAAAATAGACAGCTATCGGAGTCGGCGAACTGCCCAACTTCCTACGCTGTCTATCCTTCTGTGCGTCTGTACAGACTATAAAATCCCTACAGTAATTCATGTATTTGCTATCTGTACTCACTGGCTTTACTGGCTTTGCTGTCTATAATATCAATGTCTACGCTGGGGCAAAGCCCTTCTGGCTTATATGAAGTTGATCGGGAGCAAACACGCGGCTGAACCGATCATACACGAGCTGATATGCATCTGGCTCGTACCATTCCTGTAAACCGAGCTCCTCGTACAATCTGAATATTCCCAATTGTCTCGTTCTAGCTCCCCCGCTACCATCACCCATAACGTAATCATCGATACAAATTCGATTCGTCAGCCCTGCCAGCTTCTGTGGAAACGATTCACTGCTTGGAAGAACGGGAGCGATCGTTGCCTGCGTCGGAATACCCGCCAGACGCAATTGTTCCAAAGCCTTCAATCTAGCTGCAATTGGCGGCGCCCCAGGCGTAAAATGCTTGCGAATCTCTTCCCTATCGGTCTCAACCGTCATACTTACACGCACCCTGTCCCTCATCTGCTGCAGCAGATCGATATCCCGCTGAACAAGTGGGCTGCGTGTTTGCACCAATAGGAATTCAGGCTGCTCATCAGCCATAACCTCCAGCAGCGAACGAGTTACCTGTTCCTTGTATTCGATCGGCTGATAGGGATCAGTACTTGATGACATGAAGATCGTGACTCTGCCCTTCGTCTTCGCTCGGCGCAGTTCTTTGCGCAGCACCGCTGCCGCCTGCTGTTTAATATCAATCCAGCTGCCCCATGCCGCCTTGCGGAACTTAGCCACTGGCATTTGTCGCACATAACAATAAGAGCAGGCGAATGAGCACCCGGTATATGGGTTCAGTGTATGGGAATAGTCGGCTAGGAATCCGGTACCTTTATTCAGCAGCGTTTTCGGTGTAGTAAATTGCAAGTCAATCATTCGCCTCACTCCTCCCTTCGCCAGCGATCAATCTTTATCAATCTTCTACGTCATGACTTGATCGCAGGCCGTTGTTCAACGTGCAGAAGACGTCTCTTCATCTCAAGCCCACCTCGATAGCCGGTTATAGAACCATCCTTCCCAATGACACGATGGCAGGGCACCGTAATCAGAATAGGATTCGCCCCGATTGCACTGCCAACGGCTCGCGCGGCCTTCGGTTTCTTAACCTGTTCCGCGATTTCGGAATAAGTTCGAGTTTCACCGTAGGGTATTGCACACAGTGCTTCCCATACTTCACATTGGAACGGAGTTCCCTGTATATCCAGCGGCACAGCGAATTCCGCACGATGCCCTGCCAAATATTCCACTACTTCCGTAACATATGGCTGCATACGTTCATCAGCACGTACTAGACCAGCAGCGGGATAGTGCCGCTCAGCCCATTGACTAAGCTGTTCAAATGATTCATTCTGACCGCTAATATAACATAAACCGCGTTCTGAAGCAGCAATATACAGCTGCCATTCATCATGTTGCAACAATGCCCAATATATATTGAGGTTCTCAGTTCCCATGATTGTTCTCTCCTCCGCTTATCTCATCCTGATCGATATTCCATTCGCGCATCCGATAGGCTGCCGGTGTATGTCCGGTCATTTTTTTGAACAAGGTGATAAAATACGGGGTATTCGAAAGCCCTACAGTCTGCGCTATGTCCGCAACGGGATACTTGGAATGAATAAGTAGATGCTTGGCATGATGCATGCGCGTACGCTGAACATATTCCATCGGAGATACCCCCATTATCCGCTTAAATGTACGTTGTAAGTGATAAGGACTGCCGTGACAAAATTCGGCGAGTGCTTGAAGCGTCAATGACTCCGCGTAACGGCTGTGAATGCATTGAACGATCTCAAGGACCCATTCCTGATCCGGCATGCGCTCTCCTGATGGTTTGCACCGTTTGCACGGGCGAAATCCAGCCTTCTGTGCATGTTCCGCATTCTGAAATATACATATGTTCGCTCTAATTGGAGGTCTTGACTTGCATGAGGGTCTGCAGAAGATCCCTGTTGTCTTCACTGCATAGATGAAGTGGTGATCGTAGGATGAATCATTCCCTAAGATGGCCTGCCACTGTTCATCTGTCGCTATACCTAGCATGATGGTTTGCTTCCCCCCATCTTCAGACAAGACTGTGAACCGAATAGGTTCGTTCCTCTCTGGCATAGAACTTCACCTCCTCTTCCAGTATAACCTGATAGACGGGGCTATGTACGCGAATAGGAATGGAAACGCAATATTTCGAAACCCATGTGATTCGGAAGTATGATACAACTATAATAGGAGATATTTCTCGTGCAGGGAGGGATAACATGACGATGGAACACAAGGAAAATCGGACGCGGTTGGAGGTTCCTACGGAATTCAATTTCAACGAGAATCTGAACTACTTATCTCGTACGACCAATGAATGTCTATATGAGATACAACAACACAAGGTATGTAAGGCAATTCCTCTTGAACATAGTTCGCCAATCGTAGAAATTAGCGCCAATGAAGATCAATCTCTGAACATTGTCTATCTTGGAAATACGGTTCCTCGTAATCCGGAGGAACATCGAGCTGTCGAACATTACGTTCGAGATTGGTTCGACCTAGACACTGACTTGGCACCCTTTTACGCTCTGGCCCAAAACGATCCCTTGCTTCAACATGCTGTCCAGTCATTCTCTGGATTGCGAATCATTGGCATCCCTGACCTATTTGAAGCGATGAGCTGGGGAATTATTGGCCAGCAGATTAATCTTGCGTTTGCGTATACGTTGAAGCGGAGACTAGTCGAACATTTTGGCAAGCGAATTACATATGATGGGAACACCTACTGGATCTATCCTACTGCCCACGATATCGCTTCTCTAGCCGTCCAAGATCTACAGCAATTGCGCATGACCGAACGAAAATGCGAGTACCTAATCCAAACTGCACAGCTAATTGCCGATAAGCGATTGTCAAAAGAAATGCTGCTCGCAGCCGGCGACTTCAAGCAAGCCGAACAGATGTTGACGCAAATACGTGGAATCGGACCATGGACGGCCAATTACGTACTCATGCGCTGCTTGCGAATGCCGTCTGCATTTCCGATCGATGATGTCGGACTTCATAATGCCATTCGCCATCGCCTCGGCTCCGACAGAAAGCCGACGAAGAGCGAATTGCGAGAGATGTCCGAGAAGTGGAGCGGCTGGGAAGCTTATGCGACATTTTACCTTTGGAGATATCTCTACTAATCCACAAACGATCCTATACAGCGGCAAGGATTATGGCATTAACACCAAATAGACCCGCCTTGCGTTCGAAGCAGGGCGGGTTTCCTATTCCTTATTTCTTGTATACAATTTTCTTGATGCTATCTACAGACAGGCAATATTGTTCAGATAACTGATCAATCGATGCCCCTTCACGGAAATAGTGCCGAATCTTCTCATTTCTAAGTTGGAGCTCTCTTCGAATCCCAGAGTTTTCGCCCCATTTTTTACGAGATCCTTGCGGTGCTGGAATGTATATGAATTCACCACAGACGTATTTCTGTATTTCTAATAGCAGATGTTCTGGCAAGCATTCATTCGCCTTCATATATTTCATGATCCCTTCGCTCCTTAAAAAATTGGTCTCTTTTAAGGGAGCAAAGCCTACATTATAAACGTATTTTCACCATGAAAGTCAAAATGAAAGTGAACGGTTAAGCGATGTAACTCCACACAAGCAACCGTTCATGTCCATAATATAGACTTTGCATGGAGTAGTTCTAAGTCGATACGCATGTATAACAAACGATCCCCTCATTTCGTTATCTAGTAAAGTTTGAATATAACCAATTGTACCAGTATATGCCTTTACAATCAATGGAATGGCATCGTTTCCCCCTTTCTTACCTCTAAAGTGTATGCGCTGATGAAATGAAATTTAAATTTTGAAATTTACATAGTATTACATTGACATTTCCAACCTTCTATCCTATTATTCTTACTAATCCTATCAGATTTAATATTTAACAACCGGTTGATTACGATTTCGTTAGGAGATTTTATTTAATTATAATCCCGATTTATTCAATGTGTATTATGAGATTTTAAATGAACAGGAGACAACAGAATAATGGCTGTGCTGAAACGCTTATTCGCCATGCTGGTCACGCTGTGGATCATTGTTACGCTGACTTTCGTGATCATGCACATGATCCCAGGTGATCCATTCGCTTCAGATTCGAAGACGCTCCCAGAGTCCGTATTGGAGAACATGAGGGCAAGGTATAACCTGGATAAGCCTTTGCCTACACAGTATTTATTGTATTTGAAGAGCTTGATCACCTTGGACTTAGGGCCGTCAATCCAATCCAAGACAACGGATGTTAACACCTTGATAGCCCGCGGATTTCTACCATCAGCGATTCTCGGTATTCAATCTATGCTGCTAGCAATCGTGGTCGGAATCGGATTAGGCACGGTTGCCGCCCTTCATCATAACCGCGCGCTGGATTTTGTTGCGATGATGATTGCGATGCTCGGCATCTCGATTCCGAGCTTCATCTTGGCACCATTGCTTATTAAGTACATGTCGGTGAAATGGGGTCTTCTACCCGTCGCTGCATGGGGAACTTGGAAGCATACCGTTCTTCCCTCACTCGCGCTTGCAGTTGCGCCGATCGCGATCATTGCCCGCTTCGTGCGAACGAGCATGTTGGAAGTACTGCAACAGGAATACATACATACAGCAGAAGCCAAGGGTCTGCCTACTTGGAAAATTGTGATTCGTCATGGACTGCGCAATTCCTTAATTCCTGTACTTTCCTTCATGGGCCCACTGTTCGCATCCGTCCTCACAGGCACGTTTGTGGTGGAGAAGATCTTTGCGATCCCTGGTATCGGAAAATACTTCGTCGATAGTATTTTCAATCGGGACTATCCCGTCATTATGGGCACGACGATTTTTTACAGCGTCGTATTGGTCGTTACGTTATTTTTAATCGACATGTCTTACCGGATCGTTGATCCGCGAATTAAACTTGCTAGCAAAGGAGATTAGCATGAAAGCTTCATCAGCCGAACTGGATCATCTGTTCCATCCCATCGAACGCAGCCAACAAGCAGAGCATCAGCTCCCAGCTCGCAGCGTTCCATTGTGGCAGGACAGATTGCGCAAGCTATCGCGCAACAAGCTCGCCGTACTCGGACTCGTACTGCTGCTGGTCATTATTTTGCTCGCCGCGATTGGTCCATCTCTCGTTCCCTATTCTTCGAGCGCTCAATCGTTAACAGCTACGAACCTCCCTCCCTCCGGAGAACATTGGTTCGGAACAGATGATTTGGGACGCGATGTGTGGGCGCGAACTTGGGCAGGAGCACGCATCTCGCTTACGATCGGATTCGCAGCAGCGGCAATTGATCTTGTCGTCGGCATTGTAGTAGGTGGCATTTCAGGATATATGGCAGGTCGCGGCAGGCTCGGTGATCGCGTTGATAATGTGTTGATGCGCATTGTTGAAATTTTATACAGCATCCCTTACTTGCTCGTAATCATTTTGCTTCTTGTCGTTATGAAGCCAGGAATTTTCACCATGATTATCGCCCTATCTATAACAGGCTGGGTTGGAATGGCGCGTGTTGTACGTGGACAGATTCTACAGCTTAAGCAGCAAGAGTATGTACTTGCAGCGCATAAGCTTGGCACATCTCATGCTGGCATAATCTTTAAGCATCTGCTCCCGAATGCTGCGGGCATCATTATTGTCAACTTAACGTTTACGATTCCGGCGGCAATTTTCTCTGAATCATTTCTAAGTTTTCTCGGTCTAGGTGTACAAGCACCTGATGCCAGCTGGGGCACAATGGCCAACGATTCACTTGGCGTCATATTAAGCGGCCAATGGTGGCGACTGTTCTTCCCAGGATTGATGATTTCGCTCACCATGTTCGCATTCAACGCATTTGGAGATGGATTGCAGGATGCCCTAGATCCACGATCACAACAATAAGGAGGTGCACTCATGAAGCATTTGCTCGAAGTTCAACAATTGCATGTTGTATTCCAATCAAGAAATAGAGAGCTTCAAGCCGTGCGAGACGTGTCCTTCCATATTGATGAACGGGAAACACTCGCAATCGTCGGCGAGAGCGGCAGCGGCAAAAGCATAACCGCTCGAACCATTATGGGAATGCTCCCTGCTCCACATGCGAAGCTGAAGGGTGGAGACATTCATTTTCAAGGCCAAGACATCACTTCACTCTCTCGCTCTCAGATGAGGAAACTAAGGGGTTCCGAGATTGGTATGGTCTTTCAAGATCCGATGTCATCCTTGAATCCAACGATGAAGATCGGTACGCAGATCAGCGAAGGTTTGCGGCAGCATCAGAAGCTTACCAGAACCGATGCACGAGCGAGAACGATACAATTGCTGCAGCTCATAGGCATTCCAGATGCGGAACGAAGATACGATCAATACCCGCATGAATTTAGTGGAGGAATGCGGCAGCGGGTATCCATCGCAATTGCACTCGCCTGCAATCCCAAGCTGCTGATAGCGGATGAGCCTACGACCGCACTGGATGTCACGATTCAAGCCCAAATTCTTGACATGCTGACAACGCTGCAAGAACAGATGGGGAGCTCGATTCTGCTCATTACCCATGATCTCGGTGTCGTGGCTGAGGTTGCGCACCGCGTTGCAGTCATGTATGCCGGAATGATTGTGGAAACGGGCACAGTCGAAGATATCTTCGAGCGCCCGAAGCATCCATATACATGGGGCTTGCTTCAGTCCACCCCGAAGCTGGATACCTCCGAGGACGAACGGCTGACACCGATTGAAGGTTCTCCTCCAGAGTTATCCGAACAGATTACTGGCTGTCCTTTCGCGAAGAGATGTCCTTATGCCATGCAGGTCTGCCTGCAGCATCTGCCGGACACCCATTCGTTCTCAGATCAGCATAGCGCTCGCTGCTGGCTGAATGATCCCCGAACTCCAGTCGGTCACGGGACAGGCCCTGCAAGGAGGAATGAACATGTCGAAGCCTATTGTTGAGCTCCATCAACTGCACAAGCATTTTCGGACAGATTCGAATCACACTGTGAAATCAGTTGACGGAATCAGCTTATCCATCCTTCCCGGCGAGACGGTTGGCCTTGTTGGTGAGAGCGGCAGCGGCAAGTCAACATTAGGCAAAGTCGCGGTAGGACTGCTGGAACCTACAGCTGGAAAGGTGATGTTCAATGGCAAGGAATTGGCTAGCGCACGCGGTCTGGAACGTCGTGAGCTGAATCGGAGCATGCAAATGATCTTTCAAGACCCGCATGCATCGCTCAACCCTCGACTGCGCGTTGGCGACATTATTGCCGAAGGAATCGACGCATATCGCTTGGCAAGGGGCAAAGCCCGCAAAGAGCGAATTGCTGAGCTGCTTGAGAAGGTCGGGCTGCACCCGGATCATGCTCTTCGCTATCCGCATGAATTCAGCGGCGGGCAAAGACAGCGTATCGGCATCGCCCGAGCATTGGCCGTGAATCCGCAATTTATTGTCGCTGATGAACCGATCTCAGCACTCGATGTGTCGATACAGGCACAAATTGTAAATCTGATGAAGGATTTGCAAATCGAACAAGGCTTAAGTTATTTATTCATTGCCCATGACCTGGCGATGGTCAAGCATATTAGTGATCGAATCGGCGTTATGTATTTAGGCAAAATGATGGAGCTGGCAGATCGAAGCTCATTGTTCACCAACCCGCTTCATCCTTATACGCAAGCCTTATTATCAGCAATTCCAACAACGGATCCTTCAAATAAGAGACTTCGTGAACGCATTGTACTGCACGGCGATCCGCCAAGCCCGCTATCTCCGCCTACCGGATGTCCGTTCCATAGCAGATGTCCGGCAGCAACGGAGCTATGCGCCAATCAAATGCCGGAAGGCAAGCAAGTGTACAGCAATCACTGGGTTGCCTGCCACTTGTATTAAGAATGATCTATTACATATGAAGATATTATTGGAGGAACGAGCATGAAAAAATGGAACCTGATGTTAGCAATTCTTATCTTAGCCGCAACTGCCTTAACCGGATGCTCTGGAAGCAATAACGGGACAGCGAAGGAAACATCTGCTGCCGGTACAGAATCCAGCGACAAGATTCCGCAAGTGATCACAACGAATCTATCGGGCGGCGAACCGTATACCCTAGATCCAGCTCTCGCTTCAGATACAACATCTTATTTTATTATCGATAACCTATATGAAGGCCTCTACACTTATGACAAAGCCGGCAAAATCGTAGAAGGTGCTGCGAGCAAAGTCGATGTATCTGCTGACGCCAAGACGTATACATTCACGATTCGCGATAATGCGAAGTGGTCAAATGGCGATCCTGTTACAGCACAAGATTTTGAATACGCTTGGAAACGGGTACTGAATCCGAAGACAGCAGCGTACGACCCTTCCTCACTGTACTACATTAAAGGTGCAGAAGAGTACAACACAGGCAAAGGAAGCGCGGATGACGTTGGCGTTAAAGCCAAAGATGATCATACGTTGATCGTTGAATTGAAGGCACCGCTCGGTATCTTCCCGATTATCTCGATGGGACATGCGTATTTGCCGGTTCGTTCTACGGTCGTAGATAAAGACGAGAAATGGGCAGCTGAAGCGAGTACAATCGTCGGCAATGGTCCTTACACTTCGAAGGAATGGAAGCATAACGAAGAGATCACACTGGCAAAGAGCGATCATTACTGGAACAAAGACGCCATTTCGATGGATACCATCCATTTCAAAATGGTGCAAGATGCAACAACCTATTATCAAATGTACAAAACCGGCGACCTTGATTTGATTACGGCACTACCAATCGATACACTGGATCAAGAGAAAGAAAATAAAGAATACTTGGCTCACCCTACTTTCAGTGTCTATACGTATTCGTTCAATGTAAATGAAAAACCATTTACGAATCCAAAAATTCGTCAAGCATTCTCCTATGCGATTGATCGCGAGACTCTGACAAAGAATGTAACGAAGGCTGGCGAACAGGCTGCTTACGGCTATGTGCCATACGGCATCAAGAACCCATCGGGCAATGACTTCCGTGATGATGCAGCTAAGTATTACGAGTTCAATCCTCAAAAAGCAAAAGAACTGCTCGCTGCGGGCTTGAAGGAAGAAGGGTTGTCTACTCTTCCGCCTGTTACTTTCAAACTGAATTCTGCTGATAAGCACAAAAAAGTGGCAGAAGCATTGCAAGCGATGTTCAAAGAAAACCTAGGCGTAGAAGTTAAGCTCGAAACACAAGAATGGAAAACGTATATTGATACATTCAAACAGAAGAACTTCCAAGTTGCACGTATGGGATGGGAAGGAATCTTCCTTGATCCGCTTGGCGTACTTGTTCACTATCAATCTACGAACTCGAACAACTTCACAAATTGGAACAATAAACAGTATGATGACCTGATTGCAAAATCTACGTACGAGTTGGATCCTAACAAACGGGTTGAAATCCTCCAGCAAGCTGAAAAAGTATTGATGGAAGACTTGCCAATCATGCCGATATTGTTCTCCGTGGATACAGCACTTGTAAGTCCAAAAGTAACAGGCATCGTGTTCGATGTTCGTTCTAACCCAGATCTGCGCTTCGCAAAGCGTGTTGAGCAATAATCATGTTGGCACGATACGCGGTATCATCGATTATCGTCGCGGCCATCGTGTACATCATTAGTGCTCCCCCATTCGGGCTTATGAGTGATCGAATTGATGTAGGCAGTGTGAACAGATGCTTTCTGTATGGACTGATTCTATTGATTATTGGTGCATTCGCTTATGTCATGCGTACTGGATTTTTGAATCCAACAGTAGGTGGAGCTTCTTCACTAGGTTCCATGTTCACAGCGACATCGAATGTACTGCGCGAGGAAGATAGACGTCTTCAAGCCGATGCTTCACTTCAGCACTGGAAGCTGACAGTTAGCCGCAAGCTGAGCGCATATGCGCTTGGCTGTGGCAGCGGCATGTTCATCGGCGCGGTTATCCTACAAATTCAATATTTCTAACCATGCGGCGCTATCAGGCTATCCCCTATTCTCAATAGGAGATAGCCTGTGCTTTACTACTTCATAAGCATTGGATGATTCCCGTCTGTACGGCTGATGCGATACGATTCTCTTAATCCTACTATTTTTCTAGTGATTACGCATAATAATGTGATATCCGTTATATTCATGCAGAAAATGCAAGCTTTTAGTCAAAAAATAGCTCTAATGGGGCTTGCAAATTAGCGTCCTGCACTATAAAGTGTTTATGCATCCTATATATGGGAATCACACGAATAGTAAGGAGGATTGGTTAATGATCGATTTTTTACGGAAAAATGTGTGGGCAGCAGCACTATTGTTGGCCCTCCGGCTTTATGTAGGCTACACCTGGGTTTCAGCCGGATTGCACAAAATGACTGGTGGAGGCTTTGATGCAAGCGGATTTTTGAAAGGTGCTCTAGCAAAGGCTTCTGGCGAGAATCCTATTGTTCAGGGTTGGTGGGCGTCATTCCTCGAACATGTCGCAATCCCGAATGCCCAACTATTCAGCCTCATGGTTCAATGGGGAGAACTTCTTGTCGGTATCGGCCTGATCGTAGGCGGGTTAACGAGAACCGCTGCATTTTTCGGCATTGTAATGAATATGTCATTTCTATTAAGTGGTTCTATCAGCGCCAATCCTATTATGATTATCCTTACGTTGTTCATTCTCGTCGCCTATACCAATGCAGGCCGCTTCGGAGTGGATCAACTGTTGTTCCGCAGACTGAAATTGACTCGCAGCCATACACCTCAAAGCAGCACTTCAACCTCAGTATAACCTCGTGAGAAACACAACTGCTCATCGACACGCTTACAAAAATGGTAAAAACCATAGCTTGATCGGTTCAATTCCTTTTTTTACTCTTACAAGTTATAGCGTATTTATTTTATTGACTTTACATTTACAATTGTCAGCGTGAACTCCCCAACCACCTTTATTTAATCGCTTTAATACACTCGATGTTATCATCATATCCAATTTTTCTTATTTACCTATCCCTCATCAAGACATAAGCTTCCGTCATGCTCTATCTATAAGGTATGTAAGATTCACCTCTGTTTTCGCATATCTCACATTAAATTTGGGTCCATCCTGTGCTAGGCTGAATGCATCGTAAACTATCCTTCTAACGGTTCCTGTCATTGAGCTGCTGCGAGAGAACACTTCTTAATAAGTGATTTCTTAGCGGCTCTATGGCAGCTAACCCATGATCGCAGTACAATATAGATGTCTAGATGGACAATCAATGCCATGGGAGAGGATACTTTGATTGCAATTTCTATTGCTAGACTCGAAGCTGCCTTGAATACGGTGCCTGAACAGTTTCAAGCGCTGCAAGATGAAGTCTATCAACCGCGTACGCCAGGAAAATGGTCTCGCCTGCAAATTCTCGGACATCTATGTGACTCAGCAATCAACAATGTATGTCGATTTATCCAGCTTCAGCAGAGTGGAAGCGCCAATGATTCCGCAGATCCGTCAAGTATCACTCCATATAATCAGAACCATTGGGTTGATGCGCAGCAGTATAACAACGCCCCTATTGAAGACGTAATCAGATTATGGTGCAGCTTGAATCAAGCCGTCCTTCGAGTGATCACACATCTCTCTCAACCAAGCCTTGATGTGCGCTGCAAGCTCCCTGACGGACAAATCGTGACCTTGGAATGGTTGATTCAAGACTACGTGGCACATATGGAGCATCACCTGCACCAAATTTTCAGCAATCATGACAGCTTGTCATCCAGTTCATAAATCAAAATGAAAAAAAGGACGGTTAGCATACCGTCCTTACCGTCCTTTTTAGATTTATAACTTTGTGAGCACCACATCACTTGGTACCTACCCGCTTAGCTAGTTCAGTCAGATCATGCCCTTTCAACGCTCCTTCAACCAATTCCGGCAGCAAGCTTGGTGTACAAGCGAAGCATGGTGTTCCATCCCGCGCTAGAATCTTAGCAAGATTCTCATCATAGAAGGGCTGGCCTTGATCAGATAGCGCGAGCAGGCACATCGTCCTTACCCCTGCTTCCCTTAGCTCCTTCATCCGGCGAATGAGCGCTCCTCGGTTACCGCCTTCATACAGGTCGGACACGATAATGAACAATGTTTTCTTCGGCTCCGATATGTACTGCTCACAGTACGCCACCGATTTGTTAATATCCGTTCCGCCGCCCAATTGAATTCCGAACAGCATGTCAACCGGATCATTAGCACACTGTTCTGTCAGATCAACCACTTCGGTATCGAATACGACAACCCGTGTATCCAACGATGGTATTGATGCAAATATTGACCCGATTACAGACGCCCAAATTACGGAGTCCGCCATCGATCCGCTCTGGTCGATATCTACGATGACTGTCCATTCTTTATTGCGCTGCGCGCGGTCGAAAAAATAGAACCGCTCCGGAATGATCTGTTTCCGCTCCATATCATAATGCTTCAAGTTGCGCGAAATGGTTCTCTTCCAATCGATACCGCTTACAGACGGAAGCGGAGAATGCTGTCTTCGATTCAACGCCCCCGTAACCGCTCGACGTATGTCATTTTCTAGCAGCTTCACGAGTTCATCCACAACCGCCTGTACAAGCATGCGGGCCGTATCCTTAGTCTTCTCAGGGATTTTCCCCTTCAATGACAGCAACGTGCCCACTAATTGTATATCAGGCTTTACTTGTGCCAGAACCTCCGGTTCGAACAGCAGCTGCTTCCATCCTTTTCGCTCCATCGCATCATGCTGAATAATCGATACGACATCTTCAGGGAAGAAGGAACGTACATCTCCAAGCCATTTCGATAAGCGAGGTGCTGATTTGCCTAGTCCTGCGCCCTTGCCGCCAGCAGATGAGCCGGATCCACCTTGTGAATCAGTCGTCTCGTCATAGATTGCAGCCAATGCTTGATCCATGATCTGTTCTTCTTCCGACAGATGGGTACAACCATTCATGGAATAGCTGGACAGCTGCGCCTCCGCTGGCTGGCCGAGGATGAGCCGCCAACGTGTAAGTGCTTGTGATTCAGCGAATGTGCTCATGTTATATGTCCCCAAAATCAAAATCATTCAATTCGTCAATCATGCTCGCTTCTTCCTCCTTCAACTCACCCATAAGCAATTCTTCGGCCTGTTCGGGTTGGACGCCCCACAATTCCCCAAGCAGCTCTGCTATCATCGCCTTCTCTCTCGGATCGAATGTGCTGAATGCTCGCCGCAGGAAGACGAGTGCTCTTACAAACTCGCTATCATCAAGAGATAGAATATATTCATTCAACTGTTCCCAGAGCGTCATGCGTGACAACAGCGCATAACGATTGCGCATTGATAATCCTTCGAACCACCCCGCACCCAGCTCTGCTGGGATACCTGGGGACAAGCGGCGTGACACCTCCTCTGCACATTGCTGTGCAGAGATGACGTTGCGTTCCATCAATATGGCACAGGCAAATCCGCACAACCGTGGATTCCGATCATCCCGCTCTGCCAAGTGTTGCAATTCTTGCAGCCATAGCGCTTCATCAACCCGTTCGCTATGATCGAGTGATATGCTGTTCAACTCGTTCATCGCGATGATCATGGCATTGGCAGCCTCATCATTGCAGCTGCTGGCATCGAGCAGGAACAGACAAGCGCGGAAGAACAGCTGCTCCAGCAGCGGCAGCAATGGCGTCATATCGATACGTCTTATATCACCGTAACGGATAATCGTAGACAGGTCTCTTGCAGCCGCTGCAATCTGAACGACATCCCGACTATCCACCGCCAGCCGCTGCAGCGCTTGGCGAGCGGCTTCCATCTGCGTCAACATGCCGCACTCGCAGGCCACGCGGATTAACTTGGATGCCTCGTCAATTGTTACGCAGCTATCCAGCCTCTGCTGAAGCTTGTAGGCAGCAGCCACCTCAACTGTCTCTCCCAGCAATGTGGATTCGACGACTTCAATCTCCACTTCCGGCGTCCATTGAAGTATCCAATGCTCGGCCCAGGTTGCTTGCTCTTGCGGGCTCGGCTTCTGCTTCGCAAGCGATATACCAAGCAGAGTCAGCCGATGGAGTAGAAATGAGCGATTCAAGTCAAGAAATGCAGCTTCTTCCGAACTGACGCGACGATTCTCGCGCAGATCAAGCGCCAGATCGGTCGCCACGGCCGTCTTGTACTTCTCCAGCTTCAGCTTGCGCAGCCAACGGTTCAGATCATCCTGAATCGGTGTCTGGCTAACACCATCAGCAAGTGATCCAATTGCAGTTCCGATATCAATTCGCGCTAATGCTTCAGCGATGACAGACAGTTCACCGCGACCGAGCAGTGTAAGTGCCGCATCACGTAAATCCAGCAAGGTCGGCGCACTCCCTCCGTGTAAGGAGGCAAGCGATTGCGCCAGACGTACGGCTTCAATTACCTCTGCTGTTGAGCGATGCGTCCCTGATTCACGCAGTTGACGGGCAACTGCTGATAAATAATGCATGGGCAGATCAGCAAGCGTGCCGTCCAGCATGTGCTCCCACATCAACTGGAAGTAGCCAGGCGCATGATTACCCGCTCCATAACCTGCGCGTGAGGACAATCGATAATAGGAATAAGGCATCAGGGTAAGCTTCGAGCTCCGCTTCGGCAGCTGCGCCACTTCTTCATCCGTCATCGCTGCCGTTAGATCCGCCAGTGCAGAAGCATGATACGCACCGCATATAACGACGATTTTTTCAGGAGCATGGCCTGCGTTTATCGTGTCTTGGATGTTCCGCCGCATATATGCTTCTCTGATCGCGTTGTAGGCATATTCCGTGCGATCGGTCAGTCGTTCTGTCTCTTCTGTTAACAGCCGCATCTCAGCGGAAAAAGCCAATATGGAATCACGATAGGCACCCGGGTTCAAGTTGTGCTCGTAGTTTCGTTCCCAATACGTATCATAGTCAGGCTCCCCTGCCAGCTCGGCAATTCGGCCGTAAATCGAGCGCTGTTCCCCTTCCTGTATCTGTTGTTCAGATGATACAGTCTCCATGCTGTCACTTTCCTCATCAGCAGAATCTCCGCGATGCCGTGTTTCCTGCAAAGCAAGCGTGACAGAGGATGGAAGATCGATAAATGCAGCCTGTGCGCCATGTTGCTCTGCCCATCTCATGGCTTGCAGCTCTGGCGAATAAGCGGAAAATGGCCACATGACCGTCCGCACGGGCAAGTCATCCGTAAAGGCCAAAATGGCGATAGGCGGCTTCGTTACTTCGTTCGTCAAATGACAGATGACCGGCGTCGCATCCGAGGGGCCTTCGATAAGCACAGCTGTAGGCTGTATCCGCCCCAGTTCATCCAACATATGCTTCGCGCCGCCCGGCGATAAGTGCCGAACCCCGAATATGTTCACGGCAGAAGCCGCAACCACGCTCATCACTCGTTCAGCTCCTTACAAGCCGTGTATAGTCCGCGCCATTCCGCGCCGCGCTTTTTCATCACGTTGTCGAGATATTCCTTCCAGACGAGTTTATCCTTAACATCATCCTTCACGATGGCTCCCTGTAGACCAGCCGCCAAGTCCTCATCGCTCAGTTCTCCGCTTCCGAAGCTTGCTGCAAGCGCCATGCTGTTCGTGAGCAGGGATATCGCTTCTGCCGTCGATATGACACCCGCCGGAGACTTCACCTTCTCCTTTCTGTCGACCGTCATGCCGCTGCGCAGCTCACGGAATATGGTCACAACCTTGTGAAGCGCCTCGTCAGAAGGAGCAGCTGTCTGCAAATCATAAGCGGAAGCGATCTCCTGAACGCGCTTCTTCACGATCTCAACCTCGGTATTCATATCCGATGGCGTTGGCAGCACAATAATATTGAATCGGCGCTTCAGGGCAGCCGACATCTCATTGACTCCGCGATCTCTTGTATTTGCTGTCGCAATGATGGAGAAGCCCTTGCGCGCGTTTACTTCCTTGCCGAGCTCAGGCACAGATATTGTCTTCTCCGAAAGTATCGAGATAAGTGCATCCTGCACCTCAGAGGCGCAGCGAGATATTTCCTCAAATCTAGCGATCCCACCAGCCTCCATCGCCCGCATAATTGGGCTCTGAACAAGCGCTTCCGGCGTAGGTCCGTTCGCAAGCAGCATCGCGTAATTCCACGAGTACCGTACATGTTCTTCGCTCGTCCCAGCAGTTCCTTGTACAACAAGACCGGAATGACCGTAAATGGCGGCAGTCAAATTCTCGGAAAGCCATGACTTGGCTGTACCCGGTTCCCCGATCAGAAGGAGTGCTCGGTCTGTCACAAGTGTTGCAATCGCCATTTCCACTAATCGTCTGTTGCCGATATATTTGGGTGTAATTGTCGTCTTTCCTGCCTTGCCTCCCGTGATGAACGTGAGCACCGCTTGCGGAGACATTTGCCATCCTGTTGGAATCTTTCCTTTGTCCGCCTTGCGTAGTGCCGCAATCTCATCCTCATACAATCGCTCGGCTGAGAGTCTCATGATATCCTGCATTTGCTGTTGGCTCGTTGCCATCTCATCATCTCCCCTGACGTTTAAGCTCGTTACGCGCACCTGTCTTTTAGCTCTGACATATGCGCCTGCAATTTCAATTTCCGTGTTTGAAGAGCGCTATACCGATTTTGACGCAATCACCGCTTGCTTCTTCTCCATCTGTTCCACGACATAGCGCAGCTGTTCACCGGCCGTATACTTGTATGTAGGAAGAACCAATGACAAGCGAGCGTGATACGAGGCTGGCAGCTCATATAAGCACTCAAACACATTTCCATCAAATGTGTAACAATTCGAATTTTTTTTGTTCTCGATAGCTCCCACTAAAGCTTCCCAAATTACTTCTTCAGGCGCGTCAGCTCGCTTCAATCCAGACAAAATCAACCCAGCGTACGTATTGCGGAATTCAGGATGCTGCTCCAACTTCCTCAACATAAACTTGGCGCTTCTTTCATGTCCCGGTCGTGCAAAAGCACAGACGAGCTCAAGCTCATTCTGCTCAATGAACCAATCCAGCCAGCGCTCATCCCATGCAGCAAGAATAAGCGGAAGTGGTTGAATGACAATCGTGTACAGTGACGTCATTCCGTTGGAATAGCTCCACTGTGCAGGAACCTCAACATATTCCCTGGACAGTACCAGTGCTTCGATTGTGGAGCACAGTTCCTTCTTCCTTCTCTGCATCTCTTTGTTCGTCTGCATCTTCCACTTGTTCCGCATCGATTCTACATAGTGATCGTACATTGCCTCTGGTGATAACAGCTTGAACGAGGCGCGAACAGCATAAGACATGAATCGTACGTCAAGGTCTTCAATTTTCCGCAAATGAGCAAGTGCCTCTTCCGAATTCTCGGTTTCCATATACCAAGCGACGGTGTGGAGCAGCTCCAGCCATTGGAAGGGTCTATATTCTTCGTAGCGGTTCACGAAATTCGAATATACGTCGTAGAGTTCTGCGCACCGCTTCTCATCCAATGCACGCACTACATATCGGATCCTCGTCCAAGCCGCATCCAGCTTCTTCTTATCGTCTGCGAGTTCCAACGCTGCTCTCAAATCGCGATCCAAATCCTGCACCAACTGGGCAGTCAGCTGCGGATGAACACATTCAGCTGCCGCTTCTGAGGCAAGTTCAATATCCTTGCTGGCAAACGCTTCATGCAACCGTGCCACCGCTCTGTCTGTTCCATAGCTCGCAAGCGTATGATATGCGGATTCCCGAATCGCCTTCTTCTTGTCCTTCGTCCAATCAAGAACCGATTCTTCATATTGGATATAGGCTGATAATAATCGGATTGCTGTCGATCTCACTTCATCCGAGCCGGATTGGGCCGCTTCATAGATAAACGCTGCCACGTCTTCTCCGCCGACGGTACCGATGACGCGAAGCTTTCTCGCTTCCAGCTTGCCGCCATCGATTTGGAATGTCTTCATCAGATGTGGTACGACTTGCGAACCGTAGGAAGGAAGAATCTTATCCGTAGTCAGATCTGCAATTTCCGTATAGGGGTCTCCAAGTGCTGCAATCGCATACTGGAGCAAGCGCAGATCGGCGAACATTCCGTCCTCGAATGCCTGTAAGATCACTTCATAGCGTCCTCCGCCTGTTGTCGTTAATGCTTCTTGCACCGCCGCCAGCTTGCGGTAGGACAGCTTCGTAGACAGATTGCTCGGATAGCTCTCCATGTCAGTCAACTGCCCTGCCGGAGCCGAGCTTCCCTGCGTATATAAGACGGAATGAAGGAGCATTCCAATGTCCTGCAGCGTCTCCGCTGAAGATTGCTCCTTGCCCGCAGGAGGCTCAATTAATGATGCAATTCCTTCTGCCAGCCGCTTGAAAATGGGGGCCCGCTCACCTAGCTGCTGAAACTGCGGAAGTAGTCGCTTTAGACGGAAGTCGCCTACTGCCAAATCACTGCCTGCAATATATAGTCGCCGTACTTCTTGATGAAGCTCTTGCAACAATGCTGTACTCATGGCCAATCCTCCTTAATACATGAGACGGATCATTTCCGCATCCTTCATTATTGTTAATGGCTGTGCAAGCAATCGTCCGCTTGCAAGTCGGTGCTCGAACATGACCAGCATCGAAGCATCCTTCGTCCAATCGGTTGGGAGCAGCGGAAGCAGAGACACTGTGGAATGATGAGAAGCGCACACATCATCCAGCACGATCTGCTGGCCCGCTTCATCCAACACTACATATTCATTCTTATCTGTCTGCTTTATGTCTGACACATGAAGGAGCATCACTGGATTTTTATCGCCGAGCGGATTTTTTAGCTGATTTTTCACTTTCTTGAGTACATCAGCATACGAACGCTGTGCATGTGCGGACAAGCATTCCACATCTTCCGCTCCTACTACTCTGGTAATCAATTCATCCCAGCGTACTCTGCGATTCATCTCTCCCGGATATCGATAGAGCGTCTTCACTTGTGCAACATCGAAGAAGCTATCATCTGCACGCATTTGCTTAGCCGCCTTATACGGACGATACTGCATCGTGCGATGAATATCACCAGTTTCTCTCTCCATCCAATAGCCCTGATCGACATATTCTTGTCGAGCTTGATCATCATAGCTGAGGAAGGAGAGTTGAATAAGCTCCACATTCTCGCTCATCAATCCGCATTCTTTCAATTCGTTAAGCTGCCATGCATGACCCAGCCACTCTTCTACGGTGCTTTCGTGATCCAATGCCAGTTCCGGATCATCCAGCTTCGCAGTCAGATGGCTCCGCCCCTTCTTAATGAAAGCATGTAGGAGAGTCAACTGCTCCATTACATTGGTATAGATGGTTTCTCGATCTTCATCACTCGATAAATATAAGGCCAATCTGCGGAGTTCATTCTGCGCCCCAGGCAAATAGTGATTCCCTAGCTGCTTGGCATGATCCTGAATCATCTTAATCGTCTTCGTATCAATCGTACCGATGCCCCCGCGCACGAGCGACAGCACCAGCTTCTCTAACGTCTCCAGTCCGTCCAGCTGTGCCTGAACTTTCTTCTTCAGCGCGGACTTGTTTACTTTCTTCGGCTTCGGCTCGGCTCCATCCGCCGCTTGCTGCTGCTTCTTTTCTTCGCGTTTCTCGGCCTTCTCCCGTTTAGAGATGATATCCTCAGGAACTGGCGCAATTGAGAACTCCTCTCCACCTACATAAGCATATAGCAGCCCAAGCGCATGCTTGCATGGCAGCTGCCTGCTTGGACAGGAACAGCGCAGAATTGGCTTCTCAGGCTGGATGAAGTCTGCCGAGCATTGATAATTCGATTTGCCGCTGCCCGAGCATTCCCCAAATAAGAGTGAACCGTCCTCCGAGCGGTTCAACTGTACGAAGCTCCGCTTTTTCACGAGCCCCTGTCCATTCTTGATGGCTGAGGCGTTCGGAGCAAGTGAATCTACGTATGACTCTGTAATTTCGATCATGTTGATTCCTCCTATCTGTCCAATGTCAACTATCCTTTTTATGTACTCGATTCCTATTCATACAACCACTTGCCAAAGTAATGCTCAACCGCATGATCGGAATACCCATCCTCTCCACGCCAGTTTACAACAGCGAAGAAGTCGTTTTTCCCACCCCTGCCTGGCCTGTTCTCCGAACCAGCTCGCAGCACACCCGCATAAGACAAAATTTCCATCATCACATCGCGTTCCTGTTTATTGGATGGCAGCACATTGCTTAAGTTCTTCTCCAATTGACGCGCAGCATCGCTAGGCTGGCAGCTTTTTATCGCGGTCAGCATATGTTTGAGAATGGTCACGTCCTCTTCCGTAACGTCAACCGCCCCTTCTGCTAGGAGCTGTTCCAGATCTAATAGACAATATAGGATATGGTTAAGACGAACGCCTCCCCATTTCATCCGCTCGAAATTCAGAACATTGATATCTTCATTCGTATAGGATTCAAGAACGGCAATCCCGCTCTTGTCACATTCATAGCAATCCCCATACATCGCGTACGTGCTGCTCTTGCATCTACCGATATTGCTCTCAAATTGATGGGGTAGCAAACTATGTGTTAGTGCCCAACTGGAGAGCGCACTTCGCAAATGCACCTTACGCGTAGACAGGCTGTGCAGGAAGGCTTGTGCCACCATCTCCTTCGTAATCAATTTATGCAATTCTACGATGCGCAGCACACATTCATCGTGACTCATTGTCACGGGATCGAACATCAGACCTTTGTCCTTAGCGTACTCGAAATCCTCCCCAACGAACGTTATCGTACGAGTATCTTTCCATCCCGCACTGCTCCAGAACGTTTTCATCAATATCTGCTTCGCCTTCTTGTCCACTTCGTCCTCCTTCAAATTCGCCACATTCGTGTCATTTTGATGAAAGTTTGCGAACATACGTTTCTTTTTATTGTGAAAAAAAACGCCGAAAGCAGTGCTTCGACGAATCTCTTCTTCATAATAACGAATTTATAAGCTAACAGTACAGGTCACTTAGTCCCATTCCTATCAATTCTTCCCTACTTATTTATAGGAATATAGTACCACTTGATATATTCAGAACTACTTATTGATTGTTATCGCTAGTGCATTCACAGCCATTATGCCCTTCTCCAATTGCTTCCCCCCTATTGGATTTATACAGCTATAGTACATGTTGCCCTACGATTTCGTTCACTCTATAAGACATGAAAAATCACCTCCAATGTCATTGGAGAGGATTCATAAGTAAATTTCATTTGCTCTACTCTATAGGTTCATGCAAACTTGAAGATCATGATTGCGTCTGGCATCGAGCTTCATCCCAGGCAGATTTGAAAGCTGCAATGCTTGGAAATCGTTGGTCTCTATCCTGCTGAACGGCTTGCAGAGCGATCTCATACAGCGCTTGTCCCGCTTCCCAGCGTTCCAGAGCGTGATTTCGTTCCCCACCTAACAGTCCAAAAGCAATGGCTCCTAAATTGTACACATTCGTTCGGGAATCGATCGGCGCGCCTAATTCGTATTCCTCTGGCGATTTGGATCGCACCGCTCCCCAGAATTGTTCCCCGATATCATTGACCGTAGGAGATCTCCGATAAAAGTCGATGTCACAAATCTTCGTTCGATTTGTAGTGAAATCATATAGGATACTTCCATCATAAAAATCTACTGCCACATATCCCTGTGCTTCCACATGCTCATGAAATGAGAAAATGACATCCAATGAGTTCAATCGCTGCTGCATGGGAAGATGCCGATGTCGATAAAATGGAGATCTTGGATCATGATACTTAGCCGGCGGCGGGAACGACCAGTGGGAATGAAGACATTCCCCATTGAACCACTCAAAAACAGCGGCATAGCCACCGCCCTGAACCTCAAAGTGCTCCAATAACTCAATCAAGTTCGGATGCTTCAGTGCCGTATATAATGGAACCGCCGCTTTTAACCGCTCGATGGCAACTTCCGGCTCGCCTGTATACTCCTTCGTTCTAGCACCTGCATATTTAATAAATCGCTTGCGCCCTTCCTGCTCAACGCCAAACGCAATATTCCCCGAATCCTGCTCGTCGAATACACAGAATACATGCCCATACTTGTGAATCCAATCGAAAGAATGAGCTTCCCTGAGCTCAAATGCTACATTTCCTAGCTGAATCGTTACAGAAGTGAATGATTGTGTTGTCACGATGCTTCCCCTCTCATCCTATCGGGGCTGCCGCAGTTTCGTGGGCTACTTATGCGTTGACCCCATCTCGTTGATACACCCAATTCATTTTCGTCGTTTTTGCCATAGCACAACGCCTCCTTCACTGTTCACGTTTCTCCAACCTATCACATTCATTAGCTACATACAATAGAACTACAATTAAGCTTGCTTCCTTTCTACCACAACATCGTTGTAAGTTCTTAGCGGTCTGTCTTCGAAGAAGTCGATAATCATCTCATTGAAAATATCTTTGCGCATTGTGCTCAGAGGATCATAAGCATCTTTGAACAAGGCGAGTATCGCATGATTGATTTGATCATAAATGGTACGAGACCCTTTCCCCTCGTCAATACCAGTCATTACCTTTCCTTCTCCCCCCATGACTAAAGCTGTTGACTGAATGCGGTGCAGTTCATTCGTATGCGTCGGGAAAGGAGCCTTTTTCATAGCAAGAAGCATCTTCTTATCGATTGAGAAAGAATTGCGTAAAATTCGCTGTGTATAGGGATCATCCTTGTAAAACTTCATCATGAGATTCACGATTGTACGGTAAGGAAGCAGGCTGAAAATAAAATTGGAAATGGACAGCATCCAGCCTGCTGCAGCCGTCGGCATTTCACTATAGCTGTTTGAAATGACTAGCTTATCTATGTATTCTGGATACCGGATCGCAAGCAGGGTCGCCAATTGTCCGCCCTGCGAGACACCGATAACATGAACTTTATTCAGTCTAAGCTCATCCAAGAAACACTTCAAATCTTCAACAATCACGTAATGATCATATTTGCCTTCTGGAAATTCCTTAGTCGAATCGCCATGTCCTCTATAATCCGGCATAATCATGCTGTACCGTTCGGAGAAGGCTTCGAATTGCGGCTCCCACATTCGCCATGATGATCCACTGCCATGCAGAAATAAGACAGGCGTACCCTTTCCTTTACGCTCATAATTCATGATCATCCCATTCACAACTGCCTTCGGCATGATGCTGTTTCCCCCTAGTTATGACTGTCCTTATGTTGACGTTGTTCCTGCCACTGAACTAGAATTTGCTTCATTTGATGGACGACAAAATCAAAAAACTCGATGCTTTCATCCATTTTCACTTTTGCTTGTTCATCCGATGCGATGGACTTCGCCCGCCTCACGTAATTCCCCATCATTCCCCCTTGCGCAATGCTCGTATGCAAGATCGATGTCCAAGCATCTGGGTGCAGTTCATAGTAATCCCGTTTGCTTCCGGGGATACCTACTTTGCGAAATAAGGATACTTGAACTCCTTGACGAACAGATAAGGATGCTGTGCCTTTACTAATCTGCAAGTCCAGCACCATTTGATCAAGCGAACGCGGCTCTCCTGCTAGCAGCAGATAGCCCCATATTTTCCCGAGTGAGCGTGCACCCCCTGATGATTCGATATACGTTCCGAAATCCCCTATTAAAGATTGCTGTGCATCATTTAATGTCATCTTGTTCAAGCCTAAACCTCCTAATGATTATTCATTATGTTTTGTACGTTTAATATATATTAAACATTATAAACGGGAAATAGCAAGCATTTTCCACTGAAGAAATAAAAGAAGGGCATCTCAACAGTGTTGATGATATCCCTTCTCTTTTGGTTGGTTATCGTAGCCTTGCCTGCCTTATTCGTCTTTGTCCACATCGATATCTTTCACTTCTTCAGGCAGTTCCTTCGAAGCACCCGGTACATCACGTTGCTTGTAGCGAATCTCTTCCGATGAGTAAACACTAATATGTACGCTTCCCCCGTTGGCAAAGGCTCGGATCAATATCGGTTGATTATAATGATTATGGAAGGTAAAGTCGGGGCCATTCCAGCTTACCGTTGCATCACGACCAGGCGGTACATAGGTTACATTCCTAGAGTGAGAATAGCGCTTCACAATCTGAAGTCCTGCTCGGTCGACAGCGTTGAACAGGGTGGATGATATCTGACATATGCCGCCCCCTATTCCTTCTGACAATTCCCCCTTCACGATGATAGGCGCACGCACATACCCTCTCTCTTCCGTGCGCTGCCCAACAACTTTATTAAAAGAGAACGTCTCTCCTGGAAATAGGACGTGATTGTTAATCGCCTCAGCAGCAAGTTTTATATTCATAGAACGGTTTTTATTGTTCGTATTATAGAAGGTTGTGTAATGACCAATTTCCTTCTCACGAATATGCGATAGGAGTTCACTGTCTACTTTTGGATAGACAATCTGCATCGGCACCTCTATCCTCATCGAACCGCTATTGACGATGTATTTATAAAACTGCTCGATAAATGATTCTCGATCCAGCCGCATTCCATTTTTCTCAGGAATAATCCCACCATAACCATTCAATGCTGCATTAATCGGAGCAATGGCTACTTGGCGATCTATCGCTTTCATCAGCTTGTCTAATTGTTGCTCGTTCACAATAGCAGCACCAGGAAGTAAATAATCCGCACGGTGAGCAGATGCGATTTGTTGGCCATGATGTCCAATAAGGATTGGTTCCGATACGGTTGGCCGTGGGAGCAGCAATAGCACTAACCAGAGAAGTTGCAGATACATGTTATTCTCCTTTATGACAATTCCTCATCCTTGAGGCACAACTGAACCCATTCCACTTGCATGAAATAATTGCCGCTACCTTATCCTTTTCTTATTCCAAACGATATATACATGCTCTACCAGTTCGCGCTGAGTTTTGCATTTTATGACTGTTATTTTCATGACTGTGGTCACTTTATTGTTCATGTTTCATGAAAATGATATGATATACATACGTAAAGTTAGTACTAACCTATAGACAGAGAGGATTTGTTGCATGGCTAGAGTTCATAAGAAAATGTCCGTTCTAGACATCTTGAAGAGATTCATCTTCATCACGTCTGGTGCAATTCTAATGGGGGTCGCGTTGGAATTGTTCCTCGTCCCTAACAGTGTGATCGATGGCGGAATAACAGGGATCTCCATCGTAATATCCAAGCTAACCGGAATTCCGCTAGGCGTGTTCATCTTCCTTATTAACCTTCCGTTTCTCATCATCGGATACAAGCAAATCGGGAAAACATTTGCATTTTCCACCTTATATGGAATCATAGTCATGTCCGGAACGACATTTTGGCTGCATCCTTACAGCGCATTCACGAATGAGAAAATCTTGGCGGTACTGTTCGGTGGCTTTATTCTCGGTCTCGGTGTTGGTCTCGTTCTTCGCTTCGGTGGATCACTGGATGGTACTGAGATCGTAGCTATTCTCGTGTCCAAGAAGACTCGGGTGCCAGTTGGTCAAATTATTCTCTTTATTAACGTGTTCATCTTTATTATTGCTGGGTTTGTCTTCGGTTGGGATTCAGCAATGTATTCCATCTTTACTTTCTATATTGCTTCGAAGGTGATGGATATTGTCGTTGAGGGCTTGAATGAATCGAAGTCGGTAACCATCATATCGCAGGAGTATGAGGAAGTATCAGAAGCAATTCAGAGCCGCTTGGGTCGAAGCACGACCTTCATCTACGGCAGAGGCGGTTACAGCAAGGAAGATACCCAAATTATCTATTGTGTCGTTACCCGTCTGGAGCTTGCGAAGCTGAAGTCTGTTGTCCAAGAGATTGACAGCAAGGCGTTCATTGCGATCGAAAGTGTATCGGATGTACTCGGAGGCAACTTCCAGAAGAACGATATCCACTAATCACAAATCCCCTGCATGTCTCAGCGCTTCGCTGACGTATGCAGGGGATTCTCTAATTTACATCCCTAATTAGCTTGTGTAGGCGCGGTACATGGCATCCAGCAACGTATGAGTATGGTCGCAGCTATATTCCCAGAACATAACGCCGGCAATTCCCTGCTCCATCACATACTTGCACTTGTGCGTTAAGGATTCTGGATCGTCATACGTAATAAAGCTATGTCCGTCGTACAAGTATGGAGATTTCGCTTCCTCATCCCAATGACGAACGAATCCATTCTTGTCGATATATTCCGCAACCAGCTTCGTATAATCAGGTCCATACCCACCCGATCCAGGCGCCATTTGCAAGTAGCCATTATTCGTATTCGGCACATCCTTCCACATTCTTGAATAGAAGGCAGCACCGATGACAATCTTCTCTCTAGGCACTCCTGCAGCAGCGAATAACCGTACAGATGCATCTACGCTAATGCGGAACAAGTCGCCAGTCGATGTGTACAAGTTCGTGTGATGACCGGTCAAGGTTTGGAAGCCGCCGCGCATATCGTATGTCATGAGCTGAATGAAGTCCAAATACGAATGGATCACATCCATTTCTGTACCATCGATATAGTATTGGTCTGCCCCTGCTGCAATCGTCAGCAGATAGTGTCTTCCGTCTGCTTGCCCCTTGGCGTCAAGCACCTCGCGCAGTTCCTTGAGAAGCAAGGTGAAGTTTTGCTTATCATTCGGGCTGGAAGCAATTCCTGCCTCCGAATAGCATGGGTACTCCCAGTCAAGGTCGATGCCATCGAATGGTGCTGTCTCTAAGACTCGCACTGCAGACTCTGCGAACAGCCGTCTTCCTTCAGCTGTCGACGCAGCCTCAGAGAACCCGCCTGCACTCCACCCGCCCACAGACAGTAGAATGAGCAGTTCAGGGTTGTAAGACTTCAATACTTGCAATTGAGACAAATTCTGCAAATGATCAATCGTAATGCAGTCGTTCTTCACATGACCAAATGCCACGTTCAAATGAGTTAGTTTCTTCGCATCTTCTGCTGTAACATTCGGCAGTACAGAATCACCTGCATAACCCGCTAAAATCAGCTTGTTGCTGCTCATGCTGTCGTCTTCCTCTCTCCACGTTGTGTTCTCTATGATTGCAACTTCCTAGTTGTGTGTAACCACGGCACCGGAACCGCCATACATATCCAGTTCGCCTTCCAGTTCAATCTTCAATACCGTTACATTCTCATGCGCATCTTCCTGCGTCATATGTATCCATGTTGTACCCGGAATATTGAACCACGGCACACCGCCTTGAATCTCATAAGTTAATTCCTTGCCAGAATGAAGCACCGTAATCTTTTTAATTTTATTCGAGAGACCTTTTAAGCAAACGCTTTCTTTCGGATCATCATATACGAACAAATATAACGTCTGACGATCCTTGGACACGGTACTGCCGCCCAAGTAATAACGAGTATGAATGCCTTCATCCGTCTCATAAATAGCCTCTTCATGCGTCCGAATCCAGTTGCCCAGACCAATGAGCGTCTCTTCCTGACGCTGCGGAATTGTTCCGTCCTCCATTGGCCCTACATCCAACAGCATATTCCCGCCCATCGTAATGCAGTCACAGAACATTCGAATAATTTGATTCAATGTTTTATAATAATCATCATCGTGTTGATAGCCCCATGAGCTGTTGATGGTCGTGCAGAACTCCCATGGCCCTACTGGTCTTGTAATTGGCAAGCCCTGTTCCGGAGTCTTGTAGTCCCCATGCCCTTGAAGCCTGGAGTTAATGATAAGCTCAGGGTTGAACGACAGCAGGTAATCCTTGAACGCTGGCAAATTCCACTGTTCTGCGCTGCGTTCCCAATCCCCGTCGAACCACAGCAGATCCACCTTGCCATAGTCAGTAAGCAATTCACGCAATTGATTGTTATTGAATTCTAGGAAGCGCTGCCATGCCTCTTCATCCTGTACACCATCGGTCGGACTGCAGAAGCGGTTCACTTTGCTCAAATCCTCAGGCACATTCCCGCCTTCGTACACACTTGCATAATCTGGATGTGACCAGTCTATCAAGGAATAGTACATACCAAGCTTAATACCGCGATCTGTAAGCGCCTTGGCATACTCTTTGATAAGATCACGCTTGGCAGGCGTCTTCTTCACAACGTTCAAGTCACTGTACTTCGTATCCCACAATGCAACGCCATCATGATGCTTCGTTGTCAGAACTGCATATTTCGCACCAGACTTCTCGAAGAGGTCTGCCCACTTGTCTGCATCGAACTTGCTTGCCGTAAATCCATCGAGCTGCTTCATGTAGTCTTCATACGACACTCTTCCATTATAGAAAGACCAGGATTCTGAAATCCCATCGACCGCATAAATGCCATAATGAATGAAAATCCCAAGCTTCGCCTTCTCAAACCACGGTTGTACCATTGTTGTGCCCTCCCATATTCTAGTTGTACAATTCGTATTATCGCACATTTTGGCAGAAAAGTGTTAGCGAAAACATTCCGCGCCACACCTAACTTTTTCACAGTTAGATGTGGCGCGGAATCCAAGTGGCAGACACGCCATATTTGGTTGTTGAAGCCTGGTTATTTCGTAATATCAATAAAGCCTTCTCCGAACACATCCCTAACATCATGAATCGTAATAAATGCATCCTTATCTGTTGCTCGGACGATTTTCTTCAGGGTTGATACTTCCTGCTTACTAATAACAATGTACAGTACTTGCTTCCGATCCTTCGTATAATAACCATGTCCTTCCAGCACCGTCACTCCACGATCCATGACGACATTCACTTGCTCCGCGATCCGATCATGCTCCACGGAAATAATCGTAACCGCCTTCTTCGGATTCAATCCTTCGATAATGAAATCCATCACTTTCGTCCCTACATACAGCATCGCAATAGTTAGCATCAAGCCTTGCGGTCCAATGATGAAGAACGACGCGAATGCCACAATGAGGTCGAAGAACAATAATGCGTAACTTACATTCCAATCCAAATACTTGTTCATAATGCGAGCCAAAATCGTCGAGCCTGCTGTTGTGCCCCCAACTCGGATGATAAGACCGATCCCGACACCTGCGAAAATACCGCCAAAAATCGCATTGATCATGAGCTCATTGGATGCAATCCGCCAGCTCTCCGTCAAATGCAGGAATAATGAGTTGAACACAACTGCAATGATGGTATAGATCGTCGTTTTCTTATCCAAGAATTTGTAGCCAACGACTAGCAATACCGCATTTAAGATCAGGTTCATCAATCCTGGTGACCATTCGAACAGATAGTAGAGAATAATGGTGACCCCTGTTACCCCGCCCTCACCGAAATCATTGGGGATGACAAACAAGTTAACTGCTAATGCAAAAATGAAAGCGCCTGCGATAATGATAGCAATATCCGTAATTCTTTTTTTCATGAAAGCCCGTCCTTTATGTATGAAAATCATCTGTCCGAATTATCTCATCAAACTAAAGCAGTGAAAATTGATTCATGAATATACGGGTGTTCCCCTAGTATGGATATACATGCAGCCGGTACATTAAGTATTCCGCTCTTATGACACGACAATACAAAAACAACTGAGCGTTCCCACTCAGTTGTTCTTGCATCATTCCTAGCAATCCTTATCATCTTATGCAAAGATATCGGATTGTTTGACACGATCGTTCAGCATTGTAAAGTCTTTGTCTTGCAAAGGCTCTACCTTACCCTTTTGATACCCGCTTCCCTTCGTGGAGAAGAAGTCATGTGTACTTGTTTCGGTACGGATACCGTTCAAGACAACGGGGTTAACATCTTCTTCTGGGAAGTATTGCTCAAAGCCCAAGTTCATAAGCGCTTTGTTGCCGTTGTAACGAATGTACTTCTTAACTTCATGTGTAAGTCCAATTGCATCATACAGCTGCTCGGTGTATTCAAGCTCGTTCTCGTACAATTCAAGCATCAGCTTGTTCACGAATTGGGACAACTCACGCTGCACATCCGCACTTTGCTTATTGTAAATTTCCTGTGCAAGCAAGCCTACGAACACACCATGGACGCTCTCGTCGCGGATGATCAGCTTAATGATCTCACCGCTTGCTACCATCTTGCCTTGTCCAGCCAAGTACAGTGGATAGAAGAAGCCGGAATAGAACAGGAAGCTCTCCAAGAATACCGATGCCACCATCGCTTTGTACAAGCTGATTGGATCGTTGTCTTGAATGCCCTTATATAGGCCGTCAATGATTGCTGTCTTCTTCTGCAGGTGCTTATTGTCTTTTACCCAATCGAATGTCTCATCAATCATTGCCGTGCTAGCAACCGTCGTAAAGATGGTGCTGTAGCTCTTCGCATGAATTTCTTCCATTGCCGCTTGGAAGATCAGAATTGCCTTCTTCTGCTTCCCTTCTACATGCTGCGCAATAACCGGCATTCCCACGTTCCCTTGTTCTGTATCCAGCAATGTCAAGCCGCCAAGCACATGCATATAGGCAAGTTTCTCATCATCGGACATTTTCGTCCAAGACTTCAAGTCCTTCGAGATTGGAATCTCCGTATCAAGCCAGAATTGGGACGTATTTTGCGTCCACAGCATTTCCATATAATCCGATTCAGGTCTGTTCCAGTTAACAGCTTCAAAGTTTCTCATCTACGAATCTCCTTCTAGAGGTAATTCAAAAAGACCGCTTTTGATCACGAAGTAATCTACACAGTGCTCGGTGCTGAAAACCATCCTTTTTGAACTCTCATTTAATGCAGATTGCGCTCAATTAGACAACGCAGCTTACACACTCATCGATTGTTTTCTTCTTCGTACGTGTATAGTAGAGCGTCTTAAGCCCCTTCTTCTGTGCGTAAATATAATATTTTGCAAGATCACGAGTCGTCAGATCATCCTTAACAAACAGTACCGTTGAGATCGCTTGGTCAATATGAACTTGAACATCCGCAACCAAGTCAATCAGGTTGAACATATCCATGTCATATGCTTCTTTGTAATAGAAGTAGTTCTCATCGTTAATGTAAGGCATTGGATAGATCGTCTTGGAATCTCCGTACTCACGCTCCTCGATGCGCTGAGTAATCGGTGCGATCGAAGCTGTTGACGACTGCAAGTACGAGATAGAGCCTGTAGGTGCGATTGCCAGACGGTATGCATGGTACAAGCCATGCTCCATCACTTGCTCCTTCAAGCGAGCCCAGTCTTCCAATGTAGGCATCGTGTGACCGTCGAACAATTCTTTCACGCGATCTGTCTTCGGAGTGAAGTCCGTGTTCAAGTATCTATCGAAATATGCGCCGCTCGCATATTCACTCTTGTCAAAGTCCGTGAACGTCACGCCGCGCTCTTTCGCAATCAGCATGGAACGTTCCAAGGAATAGAAGTTCAGCATCATGAAGAACGCACGCACGAAGTCTCTTGCTTCCATGGACTCATATGCAATCTTGTTCTTCGCCAAGTAACCGTGCAAGTTCATTGCACCGAGGCCTACCGAATGAAGCTCACGGTTCGCCTTCGCTACGGACGGAACGATGCTGATATTGCTGCGGTCAGATACTTCTGTCAGTGCGTCCATAGAACGATGAACCGTATCACGCATCCGCTTATTCTTCATGACGTTAACAATGTTAAGTGAACCCAAGTTACAGGAAATATCGCGGTTAATCTCATCCTCAATGCCGTAATCGTTAATCGTGGACACTTCACTAAGCTGTGCGATCTCACTGCACAGGTTGGAGAATTTAACCTTGCCGATTTCTTTCAGGGCATGATATTCATTCGTGTTATCTACGAACATGATATATGGGTAACCAGATTCCATCTGAATCTGTGCAATTTTCAAAACTAGGTCGCGAGCGACAATTTTCTTTTTGCGGACTTTCGGATTGTCTACGAGCTCATCATACATTTCGGAGAGATCCATATCATCCAAATGCTTGCCATATGCTTGGAATACCGTGTGCGGATAGAACAAGTACATGTCTTTATCCTGCTCAACAAGCTCGAAGAACTTGTTCGGAGCAACGACGCCGAGCGACAAAGTCTTAATGCGGATTTTCTCATCACTGTTGATTTTCTTCGTATCCAGGAATTCATGGATGTCAGCATGGAACACGTTCAAGTATACAACGCCGCTTCCGTCACGCTGTCCAAGTTGGTTCGCGTAGGAGAAAGCATCCTCGAACAATTTCATAACGGGGAGTACGCCGCTTGCCTTACCGTCTAGCCCTTTGATCTGCTCGCCTGCACCGCGAATCTTGCTCAAGTTCAAGCTCACGCCGCCGCCAATTTTACTTAACTGAAGTGCGGAGTTGATCGCAAATCCGATCGAGTTCATGGAATCGTTCACTTCGAGCAGGAAGCAGCTGACAAGCTCTCCTCTGCGCTTCTTCCCTGCATTCAGGAAGGTTGGCGTTGCTGGCTGATACTCTTGTGCAATCAACAGATCTGCATATTCGAATGCTTTGTTCATATCTCCGCTCGCTAAGAACAAGGATACAACCGCCAGTCTGTCTTCATAACGTTCCAAGAACTTCGTATCATCATTCGTCTTCATCGCGTAGTTATTGTAGAACTTGAACGCGCTCATGAAGGATGGGAAGCGGAATTTCTTCGAGTACAGGAACTCGTACAGTTTCTTAATATCTTTAAATTCATATTGGTCGAAAATCTCTTTCTCATAGTAATCATTTTCGATCAAATAATGAATCTTCTCTTCAAGGTTATGGAAAAACACTGTATTTTGATTGACATAATCAACGAAGTAGCTCTTTGCTGCATCGTGATCCTTGCCAAATTGAAATTTACCGTCCTTCTGAACCATGATTTCATTGTTAAGCTGTATCCATTTTGGTATCAAAGTCATGGACCTCCCGAATAAAGTTGTCTACATCTCGTTTTGTCCCGCTGAGTTCAAACTTCATCAGTACGGGGACGGAGTATTCTCTGGAAATATGGTCAGCTGCAAGCCCATACCGAGTGCCCCAGTTCATGTTGCCGCTGGCCGCGACACCTTGGAGCAAATGACTGTGTTCTTCCAGGAACTCTTGCGTGGACTGTGGAACTTGTCCGAACCCGGTTGTGTACGTAATAAGGATAAAGGGTTCATTAAGCTTGGTGTCAGGCGTTACACGAACACACTCCAAATCCAATTTATCGACGAATCGTTTCACGTTACCCGTCTTCGAATCGTAAGCGATAAGCACGTGATCCCTCCGTTGTTCGACTAGTTTGCAAATGGAACGAACAAAAAATGCTCATTCAAAAACAAGGATCAAAACGATCGACACGTTGCGTACCCTATATCGTGTATGCTGTCGCTTTAATCTCTCAATCTCTGAATAGGCATGTCTTAGAATCTGGCGCGTGGCGCCGCTCGATTCCAATTGCTGTCACAATATATAGTGTATGTATCGTGTTCAACCAACTATATATAGTTCGCTATAGAATCATATACAATTTTAAGAGAAATGGCAAGGTCCATTTTATGACGCTTTCTCTATCAAATTTCATGTCGACTATTGGCACAAAACATTACTATCGTACCACACCTCAGACGAATATTGGAGATCATTTATTTTGGAATTGTAGAGAAATACATGATAAAAAAATTCGATTGTTCCCCTTTTCAGCGACGGGATGGCGATCTCCCCAATCTCAACTTTTTTTATTTAACCAAGACATTGGAGTCAAATCAGCACACTTTTTGATTATCACATATAACAATCCAAACATCCGATATGAACAAGCATACAATAATTGGAGGTGATTACTAGAAGTGATCCATGTCAATTCATTTTGAATAGACGGAGGGAAACATCCGATGAGCAAATCTAAAGCGCTACGAACATCGAGATCATCTGATGTGGTAAATCAGGTGTATTCAAACCGGGTACTGCGATCTGAGTTTGATCGGAATTGGAGAACGGAAATTGCAAGAAGTGGGTATGTCAATTACATTGCAACTGCAAACCGGGCTCAAGTTGAGGTAATACTGTCAGGCGGGATAAACAAGCGATTGGTGTTTCCGAGAGGCGGAAGAGTGATCGTCGGTGGTGGTGGAACATCGCATTATAGCAAACCACATCGCACGATCACGATCTAATGATGATTTGTCAACTTGCATAGTATGTATATGGGTTACCGGGGAACGTTAAAGATATAGACCAGACCTGATACTAATGCAGAGATAGCGGCAGTACAAGACGCCGGATGCGTGTCTGACTGCCGCTGATTCGTGGAAAGTCACCAAATTTGCACCCTACGATTCATCCTCTGTTGCTGCCAAAAAAGATTGAATATGCGAGGCCATCTCTTGAGGATGCGTCAATGGGAGCATGTGGTCTGCACCTGCTATTTCGACGAAAGCAACACGCGGTATCCGCTTGAACTCCTGCGCGATCAGATGCATATCGTCCCACTCCACTGTCCCGTACATAAACAAAGTAGGAACCGCGATTTTCTCCAACTGTTCGATCGCAGGTGGCTGAGGCCAGATCACCTCAAAGCTGCGCCACTTTGTGAAGACACGCGTAAAGTATTGGGTGTGCATCTGAGAAAATGAAACCTGTCAAGGATGGAGCAACAGCGATCAGTTGAGCGACTCTATCCGGAGAGGACAATGTAAAGTTAGTAGCCAATTCTCCGCCTATGGAATGCCCAACTAAGGTCACCTGTTCCATAAATCGAGTAGTTCAGATCCATTCATGCTCCCTCCCATGTGGCTTTTTATTGATTCTTTCACCTCTTATATTAGATTTGGTTCAATATTCAGATCAATGATTTTTTGATTTTCCTAGCCATACCTTTCACAGAAGCGCTACGCTCCCATTCTAGTCATCGCCAGTATCCAAATGGAGAAACAAACCCGTTAAGATTGTTTCCTTACTCGATGGAATTTCCCCAGCAAACCATACTCATTTCCCGTGCTGGTACTTTCATTTCCCAGGCAACCGCACGGATTCGAGCCATTGTGACAGTGTTGTTCAACATAATCACAGAAAAACAGAGTCTGCTCCATGCCGAACATCACTCCTTTTTGTCTCTTCAAGCAGCAATGTGCATAACCATGCAAAGAAGGAGCGCTAAGAAAATAAGAGATTATATTTTTTTGCAATGCCTACCTATTCCCCATCTCATTCATATTGCCTCTACCCCCATCCCCTCTACAGTGAACATAAAAAAGACCGACCCGGAGGCCGATCTTCATCATTTAACTTCCTATATATTTCACTTTATTTAATATCCATTCTGTTGAAATACAGAACGCTTGCTGCTAAGCCGAATAGCGAAGTGATACCAACCGCAATAAACGAGTATAGCGGTGGATAATCCGCTACATAACTTTGGGTCACAATTACATGCGCAGCTGACCAAGGAAACAGCGCCTTGTAATCGGAGCTGATCACGGTAACATTCCCTAACGTGATTACCGCTGTGAACATGATGGTCGGCACATAGTTTTTGAATAAGAAGGTTACCCAAATCGTCGGTGTGGACAACAGAAACATAAGGACAGCACCTAGTACATAGTCACGCAATGATGACAATAGAACCGCAGCACTTAGCACGTCTGATTTGATAAAAAATGCGAAACCTAATGTAAGCACCCATGCCACCATCGTCAATAGAAGTATCCAGATGAATAGCATTAGCATTTTGCTCGCGATTAGAGCAACTCTTGATACCGGGATTGTAAGCAGGTTCTTAAGTGTATCTTCCACAAATTCTCGATTGAATAAATATGCAGTAATAACACCATACAACAGCACTCCAAGCAGCAGCATCACATTCAGATTTGTATTATAAAAGGAAATTTCGAAAGGGATTACTTTCTCTGGATCACGCTTCATCTGGCTCAAGTAGGCGATGAACATCATAATCGGTGCGGCAGACGCCCCAATTATACTCACGAGAAACATCTTCGATCGTTTCAGCTTTAATAATTCGGTATAGAGCAAATTAACCAATTGTACCACCGCCAATCCGCTTTACAAAATAATCTTCAAGCGTGTCCTCGTGGAGCGTCATTTTGAACACATCAATATCGTTCTGAACGAACATCTTATTCAGCTTGTTCTGTTCTCCAATCCGTGAATATACACGTATCAATCCGTCACCATGGATTTCATAATCATGGACGCCCGCTTGCGACTCGAGCAGCATCGCTGCCTTATTGTCATTGGACACACGGAACTCGATATATCTGCGATTTCGTTTATGCAGCTCTCCAATTGAAATTTCCTCAAGCAACTTCCCCTCATGGATAATTCCAAGCTGGTCGGCAAGCTGTTCAACCTCAGATAAAATATGACTGGATATAAGCACAGTAATGTTTCGTTCTACCGCTAATGACTTAATGAGCTTGCGCATCTCCTTAATGCCAATCGGATCAAGGCCATTCGTTGGCTCATCGAGAATAAGCAGCTCTGGATGATGCAGGATCGCCCTAGCAATCCCGAGTCGCTGCTTCATCCCCATCGAATATTGACCTACCAGCTTCTTCGTCTCTTCCTGCAGCCCGACCGTTTCTAGTGCTTCCTCCAACGCATTACGTTTGTATACGCCCATCAGCTTCGCATTAATGAGCAAGTTCTCATATGCCGTTAAATTCTCATAGAATCCGGGATGCTCCACCATCGAGCCGATTCTGGATAGGATTTCTCTAGGCTTAGCGTTCAATCGCTGCCCGAATAGCTCAATTTCCCCTTCTGTAGGCTTAATTAATCCGAGCAGCATGCGGATAGTCGTTGTTTTGCCAGCGCCATTGCGACCGAGAAAGCCGTATATTTCGCCCTGCTTCACATGCATGTTCAGATCATGAACAGCAATCTGTTCCCCATACTGCTTCGTGAGCCGGGTCGTACGTATGATCGTGCTCATGCAGCACCTCCTGAGTATGTAAGTCTACTATTATCGTAAGGGGATGAATTTAAATGCTGCTTAATGAGTTCTTAACTATCTCTTAACTGGTGGCAATGTCTTTCGAATTGGAATATTGACGATAAAGGCTGTTCGGACGTGCGGCTCGCTCAACACGGAGATGTGCCCGCCAAGCTTATCGACAAACGCCTTCGTAATTGCTAGTCCTAGCCCACTACCGCCATGCAGCAGATTCCGTGATCGTTCGGAGCGGTAGGTGCGCTCAAATATCTTCGATAACTCGTCCGCCGGAATGCCCGGCCCTCTATCCCATATCGTTATGGCAATGTTCGACTCATTCCACTCTAGTTCCACCCCTAACAACTGACCTTCCTTGCCGTACTGTATCGCGTTCTTGATCAGGTTGTTCAAAATTCGTATATACCCATAGCGATCCATTGCAACCATACAGGACTCCTCAGGAATCTGAACCGCTAGATCCATACCGTTCTTCTTCAAATCCGGCAGGAATGAAATCAGCGCTTCCCTCAGCAGCTCTGCAGCATCTAACGACTCCCATCTCATCTCGACTTCATCGGCATCCAGCTTCGCCATCTGGAAGATATGATCAATCAATTCCTTAAGCGCTTGTGCCTTCGCTGAAATAATCGCAACGTACTCATCCCTCTCTTGCTCTGAAGAGATATGTTCATCCTGCAATGCATCAACATAACCGATAATCGAAGTAAGCGGTGTCCGTATATCGTGCGAGATATTAGCGAGAAGCCTCTTGCGGGCAGCATCGGATCGAATTGCATTCACTTGAAGCTTCTCCATCTGCTCGATTAATTCATTAATCGAAAAGAGCATCTCATCATACGCCTCAGATTCATTCGCCAGCAGTCTCGTATTGACATTGCCGCGAACAGCACGCTTCACGGCGGCAGCATGATTCCTCAACTCTGCAAGAAACCGAACACGTCTGTAGAGCAGCAGTGCTACAACGGTGAACAGTACAACAAACAGCCCCCACCTGTAAATTCCTAGAGGCTGTATTGCCATACTATCCATGACGAACCATATCGTTAATCCCATTAACAAAATAACCAGCATTAGACTGTTTTTGTCATGCCTCATCGCGTTCACCTGTAAACTTATAGCCAATGCCCCACACCGTCTGAATCAGCTTCGGTTCAGAGGGGTCTGTTTCAATTTTCAGCCGAAGCTTACGAATATGAACCATAACCGTATTGTCGTCCTCAATGTATTCTGATCCCCACACCTGTCTAAAAATCTGCGTCTTCGTAAATACCTGCTCAGGATGAGAAGCGAACAATCTCAACAACTCAAATTCCTTGGCGGTCAGATTTACTTCTCGCCCATTGCGGGTAACCACGTATTTTTTAACATCAATTATTAATCCCTTAAATCGCATGGTTGCTGAACCTTCTTCTGCAAGGCTGCCGGCTTCACTGCCTAGGATCATGAATCTTCTCAGCAATGCCTTGCTCCTTGCAACCAGCTCATGTATGCTGAAGGGCTTCGTCATATAATCATCAGCCCCGATACCCAGACCTACAATCTTGTCCATCTCTTCGTCCTTCGCTGTCAGCATCAATATCGGAACATTGCTTCTCTCGCGAATACGGCGGCACACCTCTACTCCATCTATGTAAGGCATCATTAAGTCGAGAACGATAAGATTATATTTATGCTGCTCGAACAATCGCAGCGCTTCTTCACCGTGAGCTGCTGTATCTACCGTGTATAATTCCCGCTCCAAGTACTTCTTCAATAAATCTCGAATCTCTCGCTCGTCGTCGGCGACAAGCACGCGAATAGGCTGCATCGTTCCGTTCTCCCCTTATATCTATCGTAGATTCCCCATATCTATTCGCATTCTACAATCCTTCCTTGCAAATGTAAGTGTAACGAATCCAGCAGCCAATTGCACGTGTTTGCCAATTTCCATACGCTCGTGTCCCTTCATCGGGATGCAAATGGATAAATTAGAGCCCTATCTGTTCTCCAAGCATTGCTGTGAAGAGTTCTCACGAATGCATCAATGTATGAACCGTAATTTCCGGCTTGCTAAGGAAGCGGACAGGCAGTTCTGTCGTCCCGATGCCTCGATTGACATAGAGTTGCATCTGCTTGTTCAGGGTAGTTGTTCCCTCGATTTTATACATCCCCTCAACATACTTCTTCGCTAATGGCGGCGTGTATATCGTGCCGTACCACGGCAATTGAACTTGGCCCCCGTGACTGTGTCCAGATAATTGCAAGTCGATCGGATAATCGATGACTTGATCGGCAACATCCGGCTCATGCACGACGAGCAAATTGAAGTTGTCAGGTTCTATGTCTTTCAGCGTTCCATGTATATTGGGCGTACCTAACAAGAAATCATCAAGCCCGCTAATGGTGATATATTCATCATGATTCGGGAGATGGATTTGCTCCGTAGCGTTCACGAGTACAGTGAAGCCTGCTTCCTCCATATAAGACCGATAAATCCGGCTGCCGCCTCCACCGCGATCATGATTGCCGAATACGGCATACTTGCCCAATGTTGCTTGCAGCTGTCCGAGTATTCGCTGAGCACGCTCTCTCCGATTGCCATACGCATTGAAATTGTCAACCATATCTCCCGTAAACACAATAATATCGGGATGTTCTTGATTAATCCGATCAACAAGTTCAAGCAGTTGGACATCATTGAAATGATCCCCCAAATGAACATCGGAAAAATGCACAATCTTCATACCATGAAAGCTTGGAGGTATATACCTACTTAGTATCGTCTGCCTCGTCACGCTCAAGCTGTTCGGTTCCATCTTCATGCCATAAAATAATGTTCCTGCAAGGAGAAGCAACACAATCAGAGACACACGAATCGTATGCTTGCTCCACTTCTTGTTCTTCATGATCTCACCTCAGCCCAATCATAGGAGACCAATGTTACGCCAATATGACAAAATGAAAATAGCCCTCTAGAAACCTGTCTGCGTGAACATGAGCATCAAACAGCAAGAGCATGAAATTTATTGCCTACATACAAAAAACTGCCTTTCAGCAGTAAATTGAAAATACCACTCGAAAGGCAGCTTACATCTGCTCCCCCTGCTTGCATAGAGGAAGCACAATATGAAATTCGATATCTCCAGTATGCAGTCGTACGCCATAAGCCGCCTTGTGTTTCTGCAGGATCCCCTTCACAATAGCTAAGCCAAGTCCCGTTCCGCTAAGCTGCTTGTTGCGCGAGCTGTCAGCAACAAAGAACGGCTCCCACAATTGCTTCAGCTGCTCTTCAGTCATGGAAAACGTACATCCATTCCGAATGAACAGAACTAACGCATCATCCTTGTTCGTAAGATCAATCTGAATTTTCCGATTCGTCGTGTATTTCATTGCGTTCGATACGAGATTGTTCAGCACCATTTCAAGCTTGACCCTATCAGCCTGAACGCAACAGCTTTCCGCATTCTGATCATTCAAGGTCAACTCAATCGAATGCTGTTGCAGAGGTAGCTCATATTTCGCAATGACTTGATCAAGAAGATTAACGACATGAACATTCTCAATGTTCAGCTCTTCCGTCTGCAAGCGAGACCATTCCAACAGCTTCGTAACGAGCTCGGACATATCATCCGTTTGCGACTGTATGACATCCATGTAGGTGCCGTCATCCAGACCATCCTTCACCCCTGCGGAATATGCCTTGATCACGGCAAGCGGTGTCTTCAGTTCATGTGAGATGTCACGAATGAGGACACGCAAGTTCCGGTTCTTCTCCTCCAACTCTTGATGCGCCTGCTTCAGCTTATCACTCATCGTATTAATGCTATGTGCAAGATCCTCAATCTCATCTCCTGTTCGGATATCAACTGTCCGGTATCTTTGTTCTGCGATATCCTCTGCCGTGTTCTTAAGCTGCTCAATTGGCTTCACTGTTCGCTTGGAGAACCAAGCAGCGAGCAGTAGCGCTAGTGTGAGCGCACCAACTGCTATAATTAAATTGAACTGATTGACGATACGTATCGTCTCGCCGGAATTGGCTACCGATTCGCCTGCTGCGAAGATCATTCCTTCCTTCATGACAAATGTAACGAGAACGCTCGACTTCAACTTTTCCTGCTGATACGACTTCGTAACTGTCCCGCCGCGCATTAGCTGTGCAAGGCTCTCTTCCGTGAGCCAGAATTTGCTCATCGCAATCCTCTCCCGCGTAAATTGTTCGCGCAGTGTCCAATTCAAGCGGTCAATGTCATGGTCGTAGGATGCATGAACGATTGTGAAATGGTAATCATCCGCTACCCGCTGAACTTCTTCAAGGAGCTGCTTCGACTCTATGCTGCGCAACCTCTCCACCGCTTCCGCCAACGCAGCACGCTTCTGATGGACAAAATAATTTGGCATAAAGAACGTATTCACACAATACGAGAGTCCGAACACAACGACAAGAATAAGCGCAATTTGCACAAACAGCTTGCGACTAAGCTTATTCATGGCTATTCGGATGCTCGAAGCTGTAGCCCATACCACGGTGCGTCCGTATCCATTCCTCGCCGATCTTCTCCCGCAAGCGGCGTATATGCGTATCTACCGTACGTTCCTCACCGAAGTAATCATAGCCCCATACATGATCAAGCAGCGCTTTGCGCGTTAAGACCTGCCCCTTGTTCAGAATAAAAAACTTCATCAATTGAAATTCCTTCTTCGTAACCCGCAGATCAATTCCACACTTGCTAATCTTCTGTCCTTCCATATCTACCTGGATATCCCCGAATAGATATTGTGCCTGCATGTTCAGCAGCTTCTTCGCCCTCGCCAGCAAAACCCGAGGATCGAACGGCTTCCGAATATACTCATCCGCTCCAGAATCAAGAGCTGTCAGCTCATCTTCGTGCTCTCCCTTGGCCGTAAGCATGAGCACCTTCAACTTCGAATTCGCTTTGATTTCTCGACACAACTCAATCCCGCTCATCTGCGGCATCATCCAATCGAGCACTGCCAAGTCCAGCGGCTGGTTGTAATAGATCTCAAGCGCTTGACGCCCGTTCTCTGCCGTAAACGTTCGAAAGCCCTCTTTATCAAAATAAGCCGCTAAAATTTTCAACATATGCGGTTCATCGTCTGCAATAAGTACATTCATTTACTTTGTATCTCCTTACCCTTGTATGTCTTGCGTTGAGTGCATTCTATATTATTGCATTTTTAATTGAATAAGGAAAACCCCACTGCTATACTGGAAGCAACAATAATGAGGAGGCGTTAAGATGAAGTGCGTAACATCAACTGGGGCAGGTATTGATCGGGGATAACGCATAACACCCCTGTAAACTGCGCAACTCCCCTTTAGCAAGAGAAAGGGGATTCCTATTCGTGGAACAAATGAACAATGACAACCGCATCGATGCGGCAGAACAAGAACAACCCGTGTATGCCTTTCCCAATGTGAAGAAATCGATCGCGTGGTTAAGCTTTTTAGCTTTTTTCAGTGTGTTGAATGAGACTGTTTTCAACGTATCATTGCCCGACATCGCATACGATTTCAATATCACTCCGTCCGTTGCGAATTGGATCAACACATGCTTCATGATTACCTTCGCGCTCGGCTCCATCATTTATGGCACCCTGTCATCCCAATACGGCATTAAGAAGCCGCTGCTCATCGGTGTGCTCATCTATGGTAGTGGCTCGTTGCTCGGTTTCTTTGCCCATGACTACTTGTCAGCTGTATTGGCAGCCAGATTGATACAAGGTGCCGGGGCTTCGGCCGTGCCCGGACTCATCATGGTTATGGTCACTCGCTACGTTGGAGAGCAGCATCGAGGCAAGGCGTTCGGCATGATTGGTTCTATGGTAGCGCTTGGTGAAGGGATTGGCCCAGCTGTAGGCGGTGTACTGGCAGATTATGTGCATTGGTCCTACCTGTTTGTCATTCCGGTAATGACGATAGTCAGTCTCCCCTTCTTCTTGACCGCACTGCCGCAGGAGCCTTCTCGCAATGGACGAACAGATATCATCGGCATTGCCCTCTTGTCAGCAGGCATTATTCTATTTACCTTGTTTACTACGACATATGTCTGGTTCTATCTTGTCTGCAGTATGATTCTCGTTCTTGGGTTTGCCTTCCATATCCGCCGTATTCGCGAGCCGTTTATTGCTCCATCCCTGTTCGCTAATCGCCCATATGTACTCGGCACGCTTGCTGGTTCCATTTTGCTAGGAACGGTAGCTGGATTTATCTCGATGGTTCCTTACTTCATGCGGGATGTACACCAACTTTCGACCGCCGTTATCGGCAGCGCGATCATTTTCCCAGGGACACTCAGCGTCATTCTGTTCGGCATACTCGGTGGAACTCTCGTTGATAAGAGAGGAACTTCATTTGTATTTGTCGCTGGAATAGGTCTCGTCACATTCAGTTTCGTCACGCTCATTGCATGGGGGAATGATTCTCCATGGCTGATGACGTTCGCCCTCGTGCTCGTGTTCGGAGGGTTGTCATTCATTAAGACGGTTATCTCTGCTTCCGTTGCAGAATCACTAGCACCTGACCAAGCAGGAGAAGGAATGAGCATGCTTAGTTTTGCATGCTTTATGGCTGAAGGCATCGGCATCGCTGTAGTCGGCGGCCTGCTTACACACGGTTGGCTGTTGACTTCGCTAACGCCTGCTGTTGCCGAAGAAGCTTCATTCCCCTTATACAGTGGCCTGATTATTCTGCTCATAGCAGTTCTTGCTTGCGGAGGGATCGTATACAGCTTGGCATTGAGACGACATTCTACAGCTTCACACGATTAACTATTAATGAGGATCAGGGTTTCTTCCTGATCCTCATTTTGTTCTATTCTCTCTCCAAATCTCCTAAACACGCTCACCACTCCTCCTCTTCTATGTTGTCCAGCGAACAATTTCAACCTCATAGACTTCTAACTTCCTCGTATCTTTTATGTTTTTTTTGTAAACATTTCGTTGTCAACCTAACATGAATATTGTATGATATGAGCAATTGCATAGTCATACAAATTCGGGGGCTTGAGGAATCAAGCTGAGATTGTAGATAAGTATACCGCTACTGACCGTTAATCTGATCTGGGTAATGCCAGCGTAGAGAATCTGTATTTGTCATGTGATCATGCTCTGCTGTGATCTAGGACTCTTCTACCGTCTGGTTGCCAGACGGTTTTTTGTATGCTAACTATACAACAAAGGAGAGGGTTATGTTGCCAGAACAACAGAGAAGCAACAAATTAAAGTTCACGGATATTCTCATTACCGTGATGATCGGGGTCGTATTTGGTGTGATCTTCAAAATGTGGGAGAGCGTCTACAGTCTCGCGAAGCCGCTGTTCCCGCAAGCAGGACAATTAACATATGGCATGTGGTTTATGGCTGGCCCATTCGCGTACCTGGTCATTCGCAAGCCCGGCGTCTGCTTCCTGGCAAGTCTTGCTGCCGCTAATTTATCGGCTATTCTTGGCTCTGCTTGGGGACTGGAGACGATTGTGTATGGCTGTGTACAAGGTCTGGCAGCAGAATTGGCATTCACCATGACCGGATACCGCAAGCACAGCATCGTCATCGCAGGCATCGCTGGCATTCTGTCCGCAGTCGGCTCATTCATGATCGATCTCGGTTACGGATATGCAGATTACGAGACATGGGTGCTCGTCTTGAAGTACGGACTTCGTGTCATTAGTGCGTTCATCTTCGCTGGCGTATTTGCCGGCTTGCTCGTTCGCGCATTGGAAGCGACAGGGGTGACCAAATCCATACGTCCTGTATCCAAAGAGGATTACGCGGTACTTAATCAATAGCACGCATAATATGAATAGATAAAATTTGTGCGTACGCCACAAATTCGGAATAAGGTGGTTACACATGCAACAGGAATCTCATGCGAACTCGTCTGCATTTGTTGACCGCTTGCGCCTAACATTTCCAGGAGAGGATTCCTTGCTGTTCAAGGACCTCTCCTTCCACATTTCTACCGGCGAGAAGGTACTGCTCCTCGGGCCAAGCGGTTGCGGCAAATCAACACTGCTGCAAGTATTAAGCGGAATTATGCCCCACTCTATTGAAGTGCCGATGAAATACGATCAGATTAAGCTTCCTTCAAGCTGGGGCTTCGTATTCCAAGATCCGGACAGCCAGTTCTGCATGCCATATGTAGATGAAGAGCTCGCGTTTGTACTGGAAAATCTCTCGATCCCCTATGATCAAATGCCAGCATACATGACAGGCATACTTGAAAGAGTGGGATTGCAGTTCAACAATCTGCATACAGAAATCCATACGCTATCCCAAGGCATGAAGCAGCGGCTCGCGCTTGCGTCCGTCCTGCTGCTAGAACCAGAGGTGTTGTTCCTCGATGAGCCCACAGCGCTTCTTGATCCAGAAGGAACGAAGCAAGTCTGGGACACCGTGAAACAAGCTGCCGATTCCTCCACTATTCTAATCGTGGAGCATAAAATCGAGCATGTTATCGACATTATCAATCGTGTGGTGCTATTCGACAGCACTGGACAAATCATTGCGGACGGTGAACCGCAGAGCGTATTTCTACATCATAAAGATAAGCTCGTTGAATATGGTATATGGTATCCCGGTGTATGGCAGGACTACAGTTATTCAAAAGCCTTCCAAGCCATATCGCAGCAACGAACGGCGAACGGATATCAACAGCCTCATTGCAAGCAGGACGGTGGGCTCACCTACGCGCGTCTGCAAGCTGTGCAGCCACTGCTCTCTTTGCGTGATTTTAGCGGCTACTATGAAGAAATTCGTCGCATATCCGTCCCCAGCGTAGATATTTATCCGGGGGAATGGATTACGATTATCGGAGAGAACGGGGCTGGCAAGAGCACACTGCTGCTGTCTCTTATGCAAATTCTGCGTACTACAGGCATGTATCTTATTGAGGGTCAAGAGCTGATAGCACCGGCTCGCAAGCGATGGTTCCCGCGATTCAGAAATATGGGAAAGCAGCCTCCAGCCGAACTCGCCTTCGTATTTCAGAATCCTGAGATGCAGTTTCTAACGGATTCGATCTTTGATGAGCTTGCTTATGAACCTAGGCAGAACAACTGGGATGAATCGGACATTGCACATAGAGTGGAACAAATCTTGGAATCATTCGATCTGAATATCGAACAGGATCGGCATCCGTATCATTTGTCACTTGGTCAGAAACGCAGATTAAGTGTCGCTACAGCGATGATGCGTAAGCGTCCGATGCTGCTCCTGGATGAGCCAACCTTCGGGCAAGACGCTAAAAACACATTTGCTATATTGGAAAAGTTGAACCGTCTTCGGACAGAAGGAACCGCCATAGTCATGGTGACACATGACATGAATATCGTGAATCGTTTTGCAGATCGGATATGGCATGTTGAGAAAGGCCAACTGATCGAACAAGAAGTTTCCCCACGTGGACAGACAATGCGGGAGGTGCAGATGAAATGAAGCTGCTCGCTCCCAAATCGGAAACATGGCTTCATCAGGTTAACCCTGCGCTCAAGCTTCTCGTCTTTCTCGCTCTGCTCATCGTTGCGCTGCTTACCCGAGAGCTTGATTTTGCATGTTATCAGCTAATCTTGTACACACTGCTGTTGTTTCTATGTAGCGGCCACTCTACGAAGAAGCTGCTGTTCGTGACAACACCGTTCCTTCTCCTGTTCGTCTCGACAGCATCCACGATGATCTTGTTCGGCAAGGGGGAGCATGAATGGTGGTCATGGGGAATAATCCGCATTACAGAGGAGAGCTTCCTCCGCGGACTTGTCATCGGAGTGAAGACACTTTGCTTCGGCATGCTCGGCATTACATTCGCCTTCACGACGAAGCCAATATTGTTATTCTATGCGCTGATGCAGCAATTCCGGCTTCCGCCGCAATATGCTTATAGCTTCATCGCTTCCTTGCGGCTGCTCCCTGCGATCTGGGAGGATTACCGAGTTCGCACGCATGCCCTGCAAATCCGCGGCGTTCAATACAGCAAGGGATTTAAAGGGATGTATGAGCGTCTACGCATGTACGCTCTGCCACTGCTCGCACAGAGCATTCGCCGTGCACAGCGAGTTGCTGTCGCAATGGAGGCGAAGCGGTTCCAGATGGGTCGATCACGTACCTACTATTATATTACACGCTGCCATTGGCGCGATGTATGGTTCACTCTGCTCATGGTTGGATTAATTACGCTCGCCTATATGGCCGCACTGCACTTCCCGTTCACCGGCTCGACCGTCTAATTGGCTTCAGATACAATCTGATAGGTAATTTTATTTTATCATCCAAGAAACTCTCCCAGATCTAATAAGGAGAGTTTCTTCTCTTTCTTCTCTAGCATGGAGATAAGATTCGACAATAGTCTTGTTGACGCGTCCAAGCTGGCTGATTGTATCCCTTCAGAGTGTTGCATATTCAAATCTACCTTCGATTTACGGTATATGACCACGTTTCATCTTCTGTCACTTTACCGATTGACTGATGATCGATGTCTTAGCTCTTCCTCTCGGCTGAATGGTTGCCAAGCATACACCTGCCAGCACGAAGACAAGACCCACAGCAATCGACCACGTCATGCTGTCGCCGTACAGCCATACGGACAATAGTGAGGTTACGATTGGCGTCAAGTTCAAGTATATGCTCGCCTTGCTCGCACCGATCTGCTGCACGCCAAGGTTGAAAATAATATAACCGATAAGCGTTCCGCATACGACCATATACGCCATCTCCGTCCAACCTTGCAGAGACATATCGGGAACTTTACCCCAACCCCCTTCAAATAGCGAACTGACTCCCAGAAACAGAGAACCTAACAAGGTCATTACTGTAGTCGTGAACAAGGGAGAGACATCATGCACTACCTTTTTCCCAACAAGACTATATATGACCCCGCACATTAATGCTGCCAGAAACAATAAATCTCCTTCGTTGAAGGACAAGCTAGCTAATCGGTGCCATGAGCCCTTCGTAATTACGATAACCACACCGATGAAGGACAGCGCAAGGCTAATCCCAAACTTGCCGCTCCATCGTTCCTTGAAGAATAACATCGCACCAAGCGATACGAACAGCGGCATCGTCGCAATGATGAGTGAACCGTTAATTGCAGACGTATAATGCAGCGCCATAAAGAACAACGCATTGTATCCGAAAATTCCCGTAAGCGATACAATGAGAAGCCCCTTCCAATTATCCTTCCATGCACGGATATTCCACTCTGATCGCATCGTGAGCAGCACCGCTAAGATCATCCCTGCCAATGCAAATCGAATCGTTGCGGCTACGAGTGGAGGAATCTCGGTAATGACATGAGCTGCTGTAGAAAATGATCCACCCCAAAATAACGGCACGAGCAGCATAAGCACATAAATGCTTCGGTTAGACTTTTGATTACTCATGATAATCGTTCACCCTTTAATTAGATAATATGTTTAAACATTTAAACATACTTAGCAAAAAAAATAAGCACTTCTTGCACAGAAACACTTTACCCATTGGATGTTACATCTTGATCCTATATAATAGGATTAGGAATTTGAAACTGTGTTCCACTGAATGGAACAGCAAAGGAGGTTACTCATGTCCCACATCTTTCATGGTCTTGACCATATCCAGTTAGCCGCCCCCGTCGAATGTGAATCCGTAGCACGGAAATTCTATCACGAATTATTGGGCTGGGCAGAGATTCCGAAGCCCGAAGCTCTTCAGCAGCGTGGAGGTGTATGGTTCCAATGCGGAAGTCACCAAGTGCATATCGGCGTGCAGCAAGACTTCATTCCTGCGACAAAAGCTCATCCCGCCTTCGTTGTTACCAATCTTGAATCCTTACAGTCCCATCTCCTGCAGCATCATATTGAAGTGACCGACGACTCCGCCCGGATAGAAGAAGGTGTAATTCGATTCTATGTAAACGATCCATTTGGAAATCGACTTGAATTCATGGAGTACCTGTAACACGATACGCATTCTTCTATCCGAACCAATCTGCCTTCATTGGTTATACTCCCGCTTCAATGGACAGCATCAACTCTTTAATCGTCGTCATAAATCCCCCTGCACGCAAGGAATACAGCTTCTCATTCGCCTGCTTGTCGAACGTGATGAGCCCGGCTTGTCTTAAGATTTTCAGATGGTGCGAGACGGCCGGTCTCGATATCTCCATATGTTCGGTGATTTGGTTCACATTCAGAGCGCTATGTTCAAGTAGGAGTATAATAATCTGCTGCCGATTCGTGTCTCCAAGCGCTTGAAAAATGGGGGTCGCCTGCTGGAACTTCTCCAGCACCTGCTCTTTGTTACTGCTGCAATCATATTGTCCGTGCTCAGTCGTGATGATTCTCACCTCATATGTTTATATGTTTAAACATTACATATTATGATGTGAAAATACCCATTTTGTCAATAGAGTAAGTCTCCATCGCACGAACCAATAGATTAATCATTTCCATTGCCATTCTCACGCTGCAGGAAATCATCAAATTCACCCGCAAGCGCCGCAAGTTTCGTCATTGTATTCCAATTCCGTGTCGTTACATTCGATCCTAACTTTTGGAAATTATTTGCCAGTTTCGAATCCAGAACACTCTGGCGATACAAACAATATATCTCACGGCCTTGTATCTGGAATTCATCAACTTCTTGCATACCATTAGACAATATACTGGCGGTGTCAGGCGAAGGCTCGTCCTTGCACATTGTAATCTGAATCCCCTCTCCTTCCTTCAGCACAGCTGCATCATACGGACATTCAGCTACAATAGCCTTCATTTCCTGAGCCGTGCGCAGCATGACGTTCGGCTTGAAGCCAAATGCATTCCCTATTTCCTCCTGAATTCGTGCTTCTAGCCATTCCCTTGCTTCTGATGAAGCAAATACAACATTGCCGCTCTGCAGCAGCGTTCGTACATGGGTAAGTCCCATATTTTCAAGAAGAAGCTTCAAATCTGCCATTTTTATCTTGTTTTTGCCACCTACGTTAACTCCACGCAGTAACCCGACATACATTTGCATCGGTCCGACCACATCCCTCAGTATCTTCTTCATTTCCATAACTACTTCACACAAAACTTCAAACCACTACTTCAAATAAATGCCGAGCGGTAAATTGGATTCCCCTGCCGTCATCAATTTGCATTGAAAGGTGCGAACACCAACAGGAGCCACAACCTTCGCGATCAAGCATACATTCGTGTTGTCCATCATGAGCGGTACACCGATTACTTTTCCATCAACGAATATAGCCCCTGCAAATGCTCCCCCTCTAGGATTTACATAAATGCTAACAACCGCTTCTTCCTCCGTATCATTATGCAGCGGAATATCCACCAAGTAAATAGCACCGAATTGACCGGTATTATCAACCGCACCTTCCCGTAATTCGCTAGCATTTGCGGCAAACAAAAAATCTGAAGCCACTTCTCCATTCATCTTCTTTCGGGCACACACACGGTATACACACTCTGTCCCTATAACATAGGCAGGCATACTAGCATGAACCTCGGCATAAGGCCAGCTTCCTCTAGGATGAGTGCCGTACGGAGTCAGCGGATCTGAATGAATGAGTCTTATATCGGCAGTGACGTCCCGACTTGCGACTGTACGGATCGCATACTCCGTCTCCCCTGCCCCTGAATCCCGTTCTATCGTGAACTCATAGATGAACCCTGCAAAATAGTTGGTATCGAGCCTTACGACTCAATCATTGCTGTGCTAGTCACATCTGCGTGTTGGTCTACGGAAGTATAATGATCCAGCGTTCCGCTTAAACAAGACTTTGCAAGACATTGTCCTACTTGAATCATCTGATCTGACACCGGCTGAATATGGATATCCCTACGGATATGCTGAATGGCTATCCGGGTAGATGTGGACAGGTTTTGTACAGTCACCCCCAGCTGCAGCGGCTGTCCTGTTTCATTGCGATGCCATCCGAATAGGCGATGCGTGACAGATTCCTCATCGGAGCACACGATATCATGCCATAAGGTGCACGCTGTCCCCGGGAATGAGGACTCATTTAATATCTCAGGATTATCGCTAACCAGTAAGCGGCGTTGATCACTGGCGATCGCACTTTCTACATCAACAAATACAGAAGTAGGTACATTTATTATATCAACGGTCAGATCTTCTTGTTGACAAGCCATTATGTATATCCCCCTCATCTATAGCAGCTTCAGCAACCCTATATCCTATGTAGATGGATGATCACTTAGCCTTTTGCTGCAAAAAACTTACTCTATGTATCCGTAGTCAGGACTTATATTCGAATAATATCAAAGAGGGTGGGACAAACTCCAATTACAAAGGAGCGTGCATCGGTGGACATCATAGCTCGTACTATATTTGCTTTCATCTCTTTGCTTGCATTTAGCCGATTGCTAGGCAAAAAACAAATGAGCCACATTACCTTATTCAACTACATCACTGGAATCACATTCGGTTCTATCGCTGCGGATATCGCAATTGAGACTCATATTTCCATTGTTGACGGAATCATAAGTTTAACAGTATGGAGCCTGCTAACAATAGGGATCGGTAAGCTGTCCTTAAAGTTCCCACGTATTCGCGTACTCTTAGACGGTGAACCTACCATTGTCATAAAAAAAGGAAAGATTCTCGAAAAAGCAATGGCGTCCATGCATCTCAACATGGATGATATTAGCATGCTGCTTCGCGAAAAGGATGTCTTCTCCATTCAAGATGTTGATTATGCAATTCTGGAACCGCATGGACGAATGAGTGTGCTCAAAAAAGCCGAAAAAGAGTCCCCTACGAAAGAGGACCTGAAAGTGTGCGTGCAACCTACATTGTATGTGCCTACCGAGATTATCGTTGATGGCTCCATCGTCTATAAAAATCTCCTTGACCTTAACCTGACGAAGGAATGGTTAAGCCAAGCGCTGCGTAAAGCAGGATGCTCTCCCGAGCAAATCGAGGAAATCTTCTATGCGGAGATACAACGTGACGGCACGCTGTATATAGACAAAAGAGTAGACAACATGAAATGATAACACACTACTTCAAGTGAACCGGGATTTGCACATAATGCTCCACCTGTGGAGGTGACTCATAAAAAGCTTCCAGCAGCGCATTCCATTGTTCATATTGCACGGTATGACGAAAACCAACCGCATGCTCTTTCAAAGAGTGCCACTGCACAATCACCATGTAACGATCGGCAGCCTCTACACATTTATGCAATTCATGTGTGATATACCCTCTTGCAGCTTCCAATATCGAAGATGCATGACGGAAGGCGCTTTCGAAATCATTGCGCATACCAGCCTTAATGGATAATGTTGCAACTTCTCGAATCATTTCAGCGCCTCCTTCCCTAGCATATCCTCTCTTGTTAAATCCACGTAATGAAGTATGTTTGCTTTACGGGAACGCCATTGCGTTCCGCCCACTTCAGAAGCTCATCATTTCCACGCTGATCTCCCTTCGTGAAGGAAAAACAACATTTCAACGGAATTATATGCTTCGATTTTAATTGTATACCGATTGCAGGGGAATTGACGCCTTTTATCTTAATGGATTCGATCTCATTTGCATGATACACATTGCCATGCAAGCGAATCGTGTCTGAAGTTGGATGTATTTCGACTGTCCGCTTAACCCATGTCGCGTATGCTCCCGCGATCAATGACATTATGACAATGCCAATAACCGCCATCTGCATGAAGAACAATACAGGAAATGTCCGCTCTGTCATGGCCGCAATTTGCAGCATTCCTGCACTGAATAACAGAGATCCTCCCAATATCGCTTTTGTTCGCGTAGGAACCTTCACCTGATAATTCATTTCATCCGCCCCATTCTGATATGCATGATAGGTTGTATGAAGTTTCTTTGTTGTCATTCCTTATTATACCATTAACGTTAACGGAATTGACACATATTTTTCACAATAAAGACACAATTATATTCAGGGTCGGTAATTCTACCTTACGAACACATTTATTAGAGCGAATCGAAAACACATGTTTCAACACAAAGGCACTATTTCAGCGCAACAAAAAAAGCCTGCCTTATGAGAAGGAGGCTTCACCTAGCCGTTATGTATCCCTTGCAACTAACGCGAGAACTTATAATACCAAATAATCGCTCTTTCCTTCGCAGTTGCAAAATTCGCATACATCATATTGTCTACTGCGCCAATGACAAAGCCATACTTGGCATATAAGCGACACGCTTGAATGTTCACATCCTGTGTCTCAAGCATAAGACCAGCACAGTTATTTTGCATCGCCCATTCCACAGCTGTCTTCAATAATGCAGTTCCAATTCCCTTGTGCCTCCAAGCTGCTGCAACTTGAATATGTTCAATGAGCGCAAATCCATTCCAGTTTGAACAAATTTTCATTTGTCCGACGCAGCTGTCCTCCCCGTAATAGAAGAACACTGCCTTATCTTCGTCCTCTATATAACGGTTATCAAATTCTTCCTCTTCATATTGCTTGAAATACGGCTCATCAAATCGTTCTTCTGTATAAGACCATGTATCATTTTTATAGGTGGGAACAATCCGACCAATCACAGTAAACCCGTCGTCGTTTGGCTTATTGTAATCATCCCTATTCGAATGTGTCATTTTCACGATCATCGTTTCTTGATCCCCTTTCTTACATACTGCCGAAGCAAATGCTCAACAACATATTCCTGATTCTATTCGCTCTCCGTTCGAGTATTCCTTCTGCTTATCCATATAGCGAGATGAAAAGAAGCTTAATCTCCTAACTAAGGAAATTAAGCTTATACTCACTCTACCATTATTCAATTGCTTCCGTTGCTTCCGTTGGCTGACTATCCTGTGATTCCTTGCGAGCGAATGCCCACAAATAGCCGATAATTCCCCCCGCAATGGCAGGAACGATCCAGCCAAGTCCAGCTGTATACCACGGGAGATGGCTGTACAGTCTCTCAACCGCTCCCATTTCAAAATTCGCCTGCTTCAAGCCATCTACAATGCTGATTAATGCAGTTGCGAGCAAGCTGCCAATATATACGGCTGAATGTCCATGGAACATGCGATGAAGCAATGCCAAAATGATAAGAACAATGGTAAGTGGGTAAATGGCGGACACGATTGGCGCTGAAAATGAAATAATCTGATCAAGCCCCAAATTGGTTACGGCTACACTTACGACACATAAGATTCCAATCCACTTGTTATACGAAATCCGCGGCATAATGGAATGGAAGTACTCTCCACACGCTGCCAACAGGCCGACCGAAGTCGTTAAGCAAGCAAGAAGGAATACAATCCCTAGCAGTACGGTGCCCCATTTGCCAAATAAGAATAGCACGATTGCAGTCAATATTTGACCGCCATTCGCAGCCCCTTCGATTACAGAATGGCTCGTGGATCCAAGGTACCCGATCATCATGTAAATGATGGCGAGACATACACCTGCGATCAGCCCAGCCTTAATCGTGATGGCAGACAGCTTCTGTGTGTTCGTAACGCCACGCTTGCGTATTGCCGATACGACGACACTACCAAGCAATAGAGCAGACAAGGCATCCATCGTTGAGTAACCATCTATACCACCCTTAAAAGCAGCATATTGTACATACCCTTCTGCAGGCACACCATAGTCCCCGAGCGGATGGAATAAACTCTGAATGAAGACGATAATAATCATCACCAACAATATAGGTGTCAGTACTTTGCCGATGCGCTCGAACAGCTTCGATGGATTCAAGCACAACCAATAGCAGATGACAAAATAAATCACGGAATACGTCAATAATGACCAGCCGCTTGTTCGAAGCGGCTCTGGAAGGAGTGGGACTGTTCCCATCTCAAACGCTACGCTGCCGGCACGCGGAATGACGAGAAACGGCCCTAGCGCTAAATACGTAATAAGCGTAAACACAAACCCAAATCCTGGGTGGACGCGATTTGTAAGCGACTGCAAATCACCAGATTTAGCGATTGCTGCAACACCTAGAATCGGCAGCCCTACTGAGGTAATTAAGAACCCTACCATCGCCTGCCATACACTTGAACCTGCCGCATATCCCACCGCAGGTGGGAATATGAGATTACCTGCACCAAAGAATAAAGCAAATAACATTAACCCAAAAACAAACGTTTCTTTTTTTGATAGTTCAGTCATGCTGCATCTCCTGCTGTTATCTACCGACCTTATTATAACAATTCATTATAGAAAGCGGGCTTCTTTCCTGTCAAATCCAATTCCTGTGTTGCATTTGCTTCAGATTTATGCTCCTGAGATCGTCAAGCCCTTTACCTTCAATGATGGCGCATTACATCTGCCTGTGAATCGGATATCACTGCCTACAACCTCTATCTGCTTCAACATCTCGAACAAGTTGCCGGATACCGTGATTTGATTGACAGGACGTACGACTCTCCCCTGCTCGATAAGGAAGCCGGTGCAGGATAACGAGAATTCGCCGGATACGGCATTCGTCCCCGCGTGCAGACCTTGGAGTTGTACAATCATTACACCTCTCTCCATGCCTGCAATCATGTCCTCAAGCGCCGTCGAACCTGGAAGTACATACATATTGTGAGGCGCAATACCGATTTTACCGCGGTACCCGCCCTTAGAGGCATGACCTGTCGAGACCAAACCTGCCTTGCTTGCCGTCTTCCCATTATGCAAATAAGTGAGCAGCTTGCCTTCCTTAATCACTTCCGTACATGTGCAGGCATACCCCTCTGCATCGAACGAGCAAGCACCCAGAACGCCATTCATGAGCGGGTCATCCACAAGGGTGACATTACTTCCCGCTATCTGCTCGCCGATCTTATCCTTCAAGCCTGAGAAGCCCTTATTTACCGCCTCTGCTGAGAAGATGGACGTATAGGAACCTAGCAGCTTGCTGGCTGCATCATGGCGGAAGATGACTGGATATTGATCAGACAATATGGTATCCGCCCCCAGCTTCGACACCGCTTCCTCAACTGCCTTGTGAGCAATAACCTCGAAGTCGATATCCTCGAAGCGTTCCATGGAGTAATCGAACCAATCGCCTGTCGTCGTCTGGCCAGATTGTGTCGCCACAACGGATAGGCTGCCAACTGCAGTGCTGTATGATGCGCTACAATTCAACCCCTCTGTATTAGCGATCATGACCTCATTCTCAGTGAGCGTAACAGAAGAGCTTCTCACTAAGGTAATCCGTTCATCGGATGCTAGCGCGATTCGCTCCATGCCCATCGCTGCATCAATGAGAAGCTGTGGTGCCGTAAGCAGCAGCTCCGCTTCATGGGTTTTGACCTGCTGATAAGTGGGTGCTCCAGGGAACAACTTGTCTATTTCGCTGCTTTCGAGTGCATACGCATTACTTCTTGCTTCTTCAATCAGAAATGCAATGACATCCGTTTCTAATCTTTCCGAATAGGCATAGCCCATTTTGCCGTTGAATTCGCCGCGAAATGAGACGCCGCCCGTCTCCTTAATTGTAAATGCGTCGATATCTCCCTTAGAGACACGCACAGAAGTTGAACGAGTCTGTTCATAATAGACTTCCATCTTCACGCAGCCTTGTTTACGCCCTTCTTCAAATAGATGCTGTTGAAATGCTGCAATCTCCAATGCCATCGTTTATTCCCCCTTTCTTCCGCCGACCGTCATGCTGGATACACGAAGCATTGGCTGACCGCAATTGACGGGAATACTGCCGCTCAATGAGCCGCACATGCCTTGACCGTGATCTAGATTGTTGCCTACCATATCAATTTTCTGGAGAACATCGATTCCCTTGCCGATTAGAGTTGCACCTTTGACCGGTTCTTCGACCTTTCCGTTGCGCACGATATAGCCTTCATTGACCGCAAAATTGAATTCACCTGTCGCTGTATTAACGGAGCCTCCGCCCATTGTCTTGGCATACAGGCCATACTCTGTATTGGCAATAATCTCTTCCGGTGTGGAATGACCTGCTGCAATGTACGTGTTATTCATGCGGGAGGTCGGTGCAAATTGATAGGATTGCCGGCGGCCAGATCCCGTTGACGGCATTCCCATTTTGCGGCTGCCCAGCTTATCAATCAGATAGCCCTTCAGCACCCCATTCTCGATGAGCACATTACGCTGTGTTGGCGCTCCTTCATCGTCGATATTCAGTGAGCCCCAAGCATTCGGAATCGTCCCGTCATCGATGGCAGTTACAAGTGGAGACGCCACTTGCTCACCGATCTTGTCGGCGAACACAGAAGCCTTCTTCGCAACAGCTGTCGCCTCAAGTCCATGCCCGCATGCCTCATGGAATAGGACACCGCCAAAGGCATTATCGATAATGACCGGCAGCTTGCCGCTCGGCGCATAGCCGGCGCCTACCATTGTAGTCGCGATGCGGGATGCTTCTCTAGCGTACCAATCAATATCCATCGACTCGATTAACTCCAGACCCGCGTGAGCACCAGGAGCGACGTATCCTCCTTGCTTGACGCCCCCCGCTTCAGCAATTGAGCTGAAGCTCATTCTCGTGTAGGTTCTGCGATCTTCCACCAGCAGTCCTTCGGAATTGGCAATGCAAATATCTTGTACCCAGTTATTCAGTGCTATCGAGGTTTGCGTAATCGCTCGGCTGTATGCCATAGATGATGCATGCGCACGTCTCATCCAATCTATCTTGCGTCCCTTTCCCACTTCATTCGGTGGAATAAGAACCGGATGATGATCAGCGATGCTCGCTCGACGCAAATCAATTACAATATCTTTGGTTTGACCACGGATCGCTTGTGCAGCTGAAGCAGCTACCTTGATCAGATTATCTGCGGTGCAATCATTCGTATACGCATATACCGCGAACACCCCGTTGAATATGCGTATCCCGACGCCATAATCTCGACCGCCAAGTGTATGTTCTACGATTCCACCAATCATCCCCAGGCTAGACGTCGTCCGATCTTCCATAAATACCTCAGCAAAATCCCCGCCAGTTGCTAAAGCGGCGGTAAGCACATTCTCAATTAACGACGGATGAAGCATAAACTGTGCCCTCCTTGTAAGCTAGATTTCTTAGTTGCATATGTATGTATGTCGAAGCAGAGGATATCCCTAACGAACCATTTTCGCAACATCTTCGATGACGCGTAGCTTAATAATTCGTGTAGCTCGATAGCTAACTCGATAGAATGCCTCTCTTCTATATGTAAATGATTATACTATGATTTCTAGCATAACCAACTCAAACCAACAAAAAAAGAATGGTTAACCCACATTAACTCCATCTATTTACTTCATGCAAGTAAGAAAATTCTCAGCATGAGCCCCATATTTACTAAAAAGCAGCGCAAATAGATGCTCAGCAATTGAAGTACCGTGCAAGAATGACACAGTCTCATATGTACTCGCAAGTTCAGTCTCCATTGATCTTTATCCATATTGGAGGAGAGAAAATGCAACCACATTTAACAGATAGAACATCTGCAAGCACTAATCCGAATCATCGCCGTGCTCGGAAGCTGATGATAATACTCTCACTTGCCGTGGCACTCACAACTGTCGCTCCGGCGTATGCGGCTGAGTCGAGTACAGAATCTTCCCCGTCCGCAAGCACAGTAATACGGAACACACAAGCCTCGTCCCCATCAATCTTGACTAACGGCCCCTCCGATCCTAAGGAGGTTGAAGCATTTGCTGACAAGTTATTTTCCTCACCTTCAATGAAGAAGCTTCCGGGAGCTGTCTTTGTCGTCGTCAAGGATGGGCAAGTCGTATTAAGCAAAGGGTATGGCTATGCAGATGTAGAAACCAAAAAGTCCATGGATCCCGATCGTACGATTCTAAGGTTTGCTTCCATAACGAAGCCCTTCGCATCATTGGCGCTGCTTCAGCTCGCTGAGCAGGGTAAGATTGATCTGAAGAAAGACATCAGCGCGTACATGGGGGATGTCGCCATTCCTCGAAAAGTCGAAGGGTCGTTAACAGCTGAGCATCTTATGACGCACACGTCTGGTTTCGATTACCCTGAAGCTCCTGACGACATAGCAATCAAGACGAACGCTGAGTATATTCGCAAGTATATGCCAACGGTTGTACGCAAGCCAGGCACTGTATACAGCTATGACAATTTCGCCTTTCGACTTCAAGGTTATCTTGTTGAGCGCATAACTGGAGTTCCGTTCCACGAATATGGCATGCAGCATATTTTGCAGCCGCTTGGGATGACGAACAGCAGCTTCGTAATGACGCCAGAGGCTAAGAAGGATCTAGCGACAAGCTATACGAAGACAGGTGAAGTTCTTCCTTATTACGAGGTATCTCCCGCAGACGGCCCTGACGGAAGCCTTGTATCAACCGGTGCGGATATGGCTAAATTTATGATCGCGCTTTTAAATGGCGGTACGTACAAGGGGCAGCGAATCTTACAGCCTGCAACCGTACGCGAGATGGTAAAAATCCGTGTATCCGCTCATCCGAAAATTCCGAATACGACATACGGCTTCGAATCCTTGTTTCAAGAGTCCTATCATGGTGAAACCGTCATAAGCAAGGGTGGAAATCTTCCAGGGTTCGGCTCTTGGTTAAGTCTCTTGCCAGAACAAAATGTCGGCTTTTTGGTCGCATACAATTCAAACGAAGACTCTAGTGCAGATTATCGCAATACGGTTTTTCGTTCCTTTATGAATCACTATTATCCAGACAAACGGCCTGCCCCACCGCAAACGGAGCCCTCACAAGAGGTGAAAAATAAACTAGTTGGCCACTACCGTAGTCTTCGGATGGGCATCCAGGTCGTTCGAATTGCTGAGCAATCTGACAAAAAATTATCCCTGATCGATCCATTCTACGGAACCCATACATTGACTCAGATCGAACCATGGCTGTTCCGCACGGATCATGGAAAGTTAGTTGGCTTCAAACAGGAAGACAATGGAGAAATTTCCCACATGGATAACAGCAACGTAACATGGTTCGAGAAGCTGCCTGTTCCTAAAGTCCTCTATTCAGATATCGACAAGAATCATCCGTATTATGGATACATTCAAGATATCATGATGAGGAGTGGAGTATCCGAACATCAAGGGCAGTTCCGTCCCTCCTCCCCCATTACGCGTGCTGAATTCGTCTCCATGCTCATGCAGTGCTTGCGCATGCAGCCTTCGTTGAACGCAGTCTCCTTCACCGACATGAAAGGCCACTGGGCTGCCAAAGACGTTCAAACGGCGTATGATCTGGGGCTTATCACCGGGGAATCAGGTGAGCTCTTCCGACCTGATCAGCCCATTCAACGGCAAGAAGCGGCAATGATTGCGTGGCGAATCGCTCAAGCGTTCGGAGCTCCTGTGCAAGAAGCGAAACTGGTTGGCGATACTGACGTCTGGGCATTAGACGGTGTCAAGTATGCTGCCGCTATGCACAAATACGGCCCCGAAATTAAAACTAACGCAGACGGCTCTCTGAATTATGAATCCAAACGCAGCATGCTCAGGCAAGAAGCAGCTGCCTTGATCAGCACATTGCTTGCTCAGCCGATTCCGCTTTAACCACAAGATAGCTCTCGTCGAATCTCTACGTTGCGGCGAGAGCTATTTCCTTTTCCAGCAGTCCAGAATGCATTCCCAACCCCAAGGTCATACTATAGGAAAACTTTGTGTAAACGTGGTGAACACATGTCAGCCCACTCCATATTACTAGTCGAAGATGAACAAAGTGTATCTCAATTCATCCAGCTTGAACTTGAGCATGAAGGGTACGAGGTACTTGTCGCTGTAGACGGGGAACAAGCATTAGAATTCTTTCAACAAGGCGAGTGGAGCCTCATCCTGCTAGACTGGATGCTGCCCAAGCTGAACGGCCTTGAAGTATGCCGGAGAATTCGCCGCGTCAGTGATGTCCCAATTATCCTCTTATCTGCTCGTGATTATGTTGGAGATATCATTGCTGGTCTCGATACAGGTGCAGATGATTATATTACGAAGCCGTTCGAGATTGAGGAACTGCTTGCCCGCATACGCACTGCTTTACGACGCCCCAACCATGCCGCTAATCCGGAAGAGAAGGAAGTATACCAGCTCGCAGATCTCATCTTGGATGTGAAGAAAAGAGTCGTAACCCGTGCTGGGGATCGTATCGAATTAACGCAGCGTGAGTTCGAGTTACTTCAATACTTAATGGAACATCTCGGTGAAGTGATTGGCCGTGAACAGCTATTGTCCTCTGTGTGGGGATATGACTTTGTTGGTGAGACGAATGTCGTCGATGTCTATATCCGATATTTGCGCAACAAGCTGGATCGCGGCTATCAGCATAAGTTAATCCAGACCGTTCGCGGTGTCGGATATGTGCTGCGTGAACCATAAGGTATCTGAAATGACCAAGTTCAAGTCACTTATCCAGCAGCTTAAGCATTCTGCCAATACGTTAATGTTCCGCTTCACGATCTGGTATGTTCTTAGCCTATTAGCTGTCATTCTGTTAATCGGGATCTGTATTATGGGAGCAGTCACCCATCTGTTGCTCCAAGACTCCAAGCAGGAACTTTTCGCCGTCGAACGCAAACTAAGAGAAAGCATTCAAGATGGCTTTCTGGAGTGGCAATCCCTTCTCGATGAACTGCTATACCCCGATCACGCGAACTATGATGTTCAAATTGTGTCCTCTGATGGACGCATATTAGCACAAACTCGCAACTGGGACGAGGCTTTCCTCGCCGAACAGAAAAATCGAATCCGATGGTTTGATACCGTGCAGTGGAACACCGACTATGGACTGTTCATCAGAGATGAAGTCATATGGAATCAAACCAATGGGCAGGTCGGTCGAATCTATATTCATGTTCAGCTCCACTCCATTGAACGCATCTTGCTCATTATCACTAAAGTACTCGTCATTACTGCACTTGCCAGCTCAACAGCAGGATCGCTGCTTATTTATCAAATAACAAGGAGGAACCTCTCCCCCCTGTTCAGCATAATGAATTCAATTGTTCAGATGAAGAATTCACCGAATTTAAGGCAGAGGGTTCATGTCCCGAAAACGCCGGTAGAGCTAACGAAATTGGCGGAGCGCTTCAATCAGTTGTTAGATGAGCATGAAGAACTGATTGAACGGGAGATGAACTTTATTACAAATGCTTCACACGAGCTCCGTACTCCGCTGACCGCGTTTCGTGGTCATGTGAAGCTGCTGAAGCGCTGGGGGAATCAAAATGCTGAGGTTCTGCAAAAATCACTGGATTCGCTAGATCTAGAGAGCCAGCGCATGCAGCGGCTTATTATTCAGCTATTGACGTTAGCCCGTTCAGGCAAGAGCGCCACGCCGAAGGAACAAGTAAATCTCACCGACATTGTCCGAGAAGCAATCAAGCAGCTTTGGAAATCCGATTCCAAAATTTCCTTGCGTTTGCATCTGAATAAGGCTTCTTATGTACATGGGGATAAGGAACAATTGCGCCAGGTTGCCGTTATCCTCATTGAAAATGCCATAAGGTATACCAATGACCTGGGCTGGATCGAAGTTGCCGTCTATCAAGAGAAAGAAAATGCATGCCTTCGAGTATCGGATTCCGGAATTGGGATACCCGAAGAAGATTTAGATAAAATTTTCGATCGATTTTATCGTGTCGATAAGGCTCGCTCTCGCGTAACGGGAGGCACGGGCTTAGGGCTGGCCATTGCGAAGGAGCTCGTAGAGCAGCATCATGGCACCATTCGAGTTGAGAGCACGATCGGACAGGGCAGCACATTTATTGTGTGCATACCGTACTTGCACAATGCCTGAGAACATACAACAAGCCTAAAGCAGTACATCGTATTGCTTTAGGCTTGTCCATTATAAACTATTTAATTACACGACGAACTTTCGTCAAGCGGGACTCCCACTTGCTCAAGTTGTCAATTCTTACTCCGCCCTTGCCATAAGTGTGCAGGATTTTTCCATTGCCCATATAGATTCCTACATGATGAACCGGAGAGTAGAAGAACAGGAGATCACCCTTCTTCATATTCTTTTTGCTTACTGCAACTCCAACCTTGGATTGCTGCTTCGATGTGCGTGGAAGCTTGATTCCGTGTTTGCCATACACATATTGTGTGAACGAAGAGCAGTCGAATGCTTTCGTGCTTCCCGACTTGGCACCAAATTTATATTTAACACCTAAGTATTTTTTTCCTGTTGCAATAATTTTGTCTGCCTTAGAGCTTTGCGATGTGGAAGCGGCGCTAGCTGTTTGAACAGGCATTACTGCACCAGCTGACAGTGCAAAGGACAACGTTAATGTTACGCATACAAATATTTTTCCAAACTTCTTTTTATTCAACAATATTCTCATCTCCCAAAAAATGGATAGTGCTGATGTGCTCACCAGCGACGTTACATACCATAACACATAATTTTTATCCATTATTTTCTAGAGAAGAGCTGAAACATTGCTGTTGTTTACTTTTTTGTAATCTATTAGAGCAACATTATAAATTTCTCATCTCTCTCTTCTTGACAAATAGGTCGTTGTGATCATTCTTCCTTTGGCAGGATAAAAAATAAATAGATTCGATACTAGATCATCAAAATTTTGCCGTGCAGCAACTGCCGTTATCTCAGGATGCAGAATAAGCGATGAACACATGAAACAGCGCCATCTCATCGCATACAAACGTTGAAATGGCGCTGCATATGAATATTATCAATTGCCCAAGCTGCAGAGTCAACTTACATCGTAAGATGATCGTCATAGAGATTAGAGCGGCGCTTGAACCAGTCAAATAAATGCGTAACAACAACCTTGAGCACTGCATACCCAGGCACAGCCAGAATAATGCCCACTACACCGAACAGATTGCCGGCTGTCAAGATGACGAAAATGATCGTAATCGGATGAATGCGGAGTGTCTTCCCCATAATTTGTGGCGAAATGAGCTTCCCTTCCACCAATTGGACAATCGTCCAGACGATGATCATTTTCAGCAGCATCATCGGTGAAGTGACAAGCGCCACGATCATCGCGGGTGTGATTGCAATTGCAGGGCCCAAATACGGTACAATACTCGTACAAGCTGCAATTACTGCTAGAATTAGTGAATATTCAAGCCCAATGATTAAATAGCCCGCATACAGTAAGATGCCGATGCAGAAGCTTACAATAATCTGACCCCGTATGTAGGAACTGATTTGATTATTCATCTCGGACATCACTTGATGGGATTGCTTGCGCAGCGTAGTCGGCAAAAATGTAAGGATATAATCAGGCAGCCGCCGGCCATCTTTCAGCAAATAGAATAGAACGAATGGAACGATGACAAGGCCGAGAATCGTTTCGGTAACTGCACCTAGAAAACCACCGATTCCATTGAATGTGTTGTTTAAGAGTGAGGTAGCCCGCTCGGACAAGGAGCTTACGAAGTTGCTGGAATTAATATCGATGCTCTGCTGGATACGATTGAAGAACTCACTGCCGATCATGTCGCGGAACAACGTCTCAATCTGGGTACTGAACCCTGGAAAGTTGGCAATCAAGTCCATAACTTGCTTCTTAATGACAGGAATAACAGCAAGGACGACGACCGTAATAATGCCGATAATCAGAATATAGAGAATGAGAATGGATATGAATCGTTTGACTCTCCATTGCTCCAGAAGATCAACGATCGGATTCAGCAAATAATAGAGCACCCCTGCTAATAGCACTGGGAACAACACTGTCTTGATGAAAATAATGAATGGAGAGAAAATAAATGAGATTTTCGTAAAAATAAACACGTTCAAACTGATTAACAACACAATCAACAAAAACGAGATCAATTTATGATTCAAGATAAACGTGAACATTCGGCCTGGCCTTGTTGATCGTTTCTCCATGCATTAGCTCCCTTCAGTGTTGGATGTAATCTTAATCACTAATTGCCCCTTCCCATGCGGAATGATTGTTAAATTCCAATCAAATGCTTGCGCAACCCATCGTACTTGTACATACAGTTGGCCGTCTCGGATGACTGGCCCGCGGTATGTCTTCTTTAACACTCTACAGACATCCGAGTTTGGAGCACAATCCTGATCTGGTTGATAAACATGGGTGTAATCTTCGTAATCCTCCTTGCCATTCGGATGTGTGCTGACCCAATATCCACGATAGTCATTCCCCCAAACTTCGACTGTGTTGGTCTTCTGCGGCATAGCGTATACATGATAATCATATAATCCCGGTTGAAAAGCATAGGACATGTCAAGCCCCATAGAACCCGTTATTGTGGATAGTGGAACTAGGATCATCCCTTGCTCATTCAATATCTCATTTTGTGGTACCGTTACATTTCCTAGCTGGACTGCATATTTTGATTTCGCAGCAGCAGCGGTATCATCAATATTGACACTCCATACCAGCAAGGCAAAAACAAGCAGCACACCAGCAAGAAACTTTCTTTTTATGTGATGTACAGCCAACTCCAGTCCTCCTTTTTTCGCTTCTCAAATTCAATTGCACACCTACCCACATATTACCACAAATAATTAATCAGTTGAGAAAGACATTTTGAAGCATTTTCTGCATAAAAAAAGCAATGACATGGAACGACAACATCGTCGTTTTCTCTGTCATTGCTAGTTGTTTCTTTCCGCTGCGCAAATTCCCTACCATCCGATGAAATGGTGAATATCCAGACGACCATAGATGGTGCAGCCTTATGTTCTGGATGCTACAAACCAGACCACACATCCTTTGCGAATTTCCCTTCCGCTTGCAAACGTTCCAGCCAATGCTTCGCCTCCTCCTCATGAACACGATGCACGTTCTGAAAAGCTTGCCGCAAAGCAGCTTCCACATCAGGCGCCATTTTGCTTCCATCTCCGCAGATATATAAGTGGGCTCCCTTATCCAGTAATTCTACGATTTGTTCCGCATGCTGAGCTATAATATGCTGGACATACGTTTTAGCCTCACCTTCTTTACGAGAGAAGGCGGTATGCACGGTTACGATTCCATCCTGCACGAATCTCTCCAGTTCCTCACGATATAAGTAATCTGCTTCATTCCGGCAGCCGTAATAGAGGATGGCTTGTCCAAGAGATTTCCCTTCTTGCTGCAGCGCCTGTCTAGCCTGCAAAAAGCCACGGAAAGGTGCGACCCCGGTTCCAGGTCCAACCATGATAATCGGCGTTGCAGGATCGGCAGGGGGCTGGAATTTGGATTCAGGTGTCCGTACGAACATCAGAATCGAGTCGCCCACTTCACGCGAAGCCAAGTAATTGGAAGCAACTCCACGATATTCTCCCATGCCGCTCCACGCCGGGCCGAGGACGACCCCGACCGTGATGCTCGCCTGCTTCTCCTGGATGCGAGGTGAACTGGAAATGGAATAGTATCGAGCCTTAAGCGGAGGCAGCAGCTCTAAAAAACGCTCGAACGGCATCTCGCAAGCTTCGTATTTCTCAAGCAAATCAAGCATGGAAACCCGTTTGCGCAGAACTTCAGCTACATACATATCCTCAGCTACAAGTGATTCCAACTCACGTCTATGAGGCGGGCAAGCTGTATAAGACGCCAATTCACGGAGTTGAGCCCGGGTCGCAGCTTCCTGCAATTCTACACTATGACTCAACAAATCGGACAGGCTGACCGGTTGGCCAGTAGGCAGATGAGCCGCACTGCGTCCGCTTGCATTAACGATCAGATGATCGCTGCCGTTCAGCGCAAATCTTTGCAGCACGCGATTAACCTGTGAAGTATGATTGCGCGGCAGCACTCCCAAATGATCGCCTTCCTCATAGGTGACTCCATCGGGGAGTGCGATCTCGATATGACGGGTACTGCGCCCGCTTCCTTCCTGCTGCAACTCGCGATTGCTTACAACTTCGGCATGAACCGCTTCATACGAATTGGCCAACCTGCTGCCTGCATAATCCTTTACGAATTCAACAGTAAGCGTGCTGCGAACGGCTTCCGATTGCTTGCTCAGCTGTAATCCTAGCGCTTTCATCATATCTGGCCACAGCTTGGAACGCCAGCTCTCGACATTCAGCTCAAAGTCGCCGCTCGCATCCCCTTCGCCCCGAATCACCAGCCGTTCAGCACCCTTTTTCTGCATCTGCTCGTCAACGAATCGCGGTACATCTTGATAGGTGCTTGCCCAGTTATGATCCCCACATCCAAATACGGAATAGCGGACACCTTCCAGCTCGCCATCGTCAATCTGCTCGAGCCACTCCACGAATGCCTGTGCATTGCTTGGCGGCCTGCCGTTGTAGGAAGAGGTTACAATGAGGAGAGCCCCAGTCTTCGGGAGCTTGCCTACATAGTCGTTTAGTGGAGCGACCTCACTCCGGAATCCCTGGTAGCGTCCCTCATCCACCAGCTCGCGGGCAATGCCCTCGGCCGTCCCGAGATTGGAGCCGTATAGGACGAGCAGCGGCGTGTCGTGCGCTTCGGCCATTGGAGCTTGTTGTTGAGCATTTTCATGCGATTCTGATTCGCCACTCAGCGCTCCTTTTGCAGACAAAATCCCCGCCCCCAGTTGCTTCCGCAGCCGAATGCGAATCCGAAAATCTTCAGGCTTCAGCGTCAGTGCTTCCTTCACCTTCAGCTGATAGTTGGTATGATCGATTATCTCAAAATGCTTGAGCACCATGCCCAAAACGAGCGCAGCCTCTTGCAGCGCGAACTGCTGCCCGATACACGCGCGTTGGCCATTGCCGAACGGCTTGTAGGCATGATGAGGAATTTGGCTCGGGTCTTCAAAACGTTCGGGTCGGAATTGCTCTGCATCCTCACCCCATACAGCACGGTCTCGATGAAGCCTCGGTACAAGCACATTCACACTCTCGCCCTTTGCAAGCGGGTATTTGCCAGCCAGCAGTGTATCCTCCTTCGCAAATAGTGAGAATGCCGGGGCGGTCGGCCATAAGCGAAGTGATTCATTAAGTATCATCCGTATGTATGGCAATTGTCTCACTTGTGCATACGTCGGAACAGGATCTGTCAGCACACGATCCACTTCCTCGTAAGCCTTCTGCAAGCATTCGGGATGCTTCAGTAAGTAATAGATTGCGAACGACAGCAGGCCGCTTGTCGTCTCGTGACCCGCAATTAGAAACGTAATAATCTGGTATCGGATATTCTCGTCATCCAATGACTCTCCGGTTGCTGGATCCTTTCCGTTCAGCATATGGCTCAACAAATCCTGACCAGCTTCATCCGGCTGCTGCTTCCGCTCCGCAATGATTTTGTCTACGAGCGAGTACATAAACTGGATATCATGCCGATACTGCCGCTTCGTGACCACCATGAGCTTATCTTGAATATTGAGGCGCTGAAGCTGATGCATTGCTTCGCTTAACGCACGAACCATGCTTGTAATAAACGGATGGGGCTGATCGCGATAAAAGCTATTGAATCGATAATTGAACCCACAGAGACCGATTGTATCGAGTGTCAGACGTGTCATGTCTTCTGGCACATCGATACTTTCATCCGGATTCAGCCTTGACCATTTTTGGATAAGCTGCACCGCAATATCAACCATCATCTCATGGTAACCGCGCATAGCCGACTGGCTAAAGCTCGGCAGCAATATATTGTGCGCCCTCTGCCAGTTCGGCTCTTCTGTTCCGCTTGTGAACAGTCCGTCGCCGGTAAATGCCCGCACACTGCGCAAGGGCGCCCATACGTTTTTATCGAAGCGCGATTCGTCGCACGCATCCTTTACCAACTCATGGCCAGAGATAAAAATTTCGCTTCTCCCCGGCAAATCAATGCGAAATATAGGGCCATACTCCTCAGCCAGCTGTACCATGGATTGAACTGGAGCTTCCAAGTTCAGCTGCGGCAAATTCCCCAGCAGACCAAATGTCTTCGGCTGAGGAATATGGGGTGAATTTGATTCTGACATTGCGGTATCTACTCCTTACTAATAGACATATCAAATCGTATATACTTTCAGTCTATTATTTGCAATACCGCATCACTTCATCCCACATAGCAAAAGAGCCGCTGCAAAACAATAACGGTTTCCCGAAATTATCTTCACAGAGGCTCTTTTACCTAGAGGCTATAAGTGCAGCTTCACTTGCTTACCACAGCTCTTCTTTCTTTTTCTTAGGCTGACGCTTTATTTTATTCTGAACAGCAGGCAAATGCTTCATGCTTCGAATCATTGGTCCTTTGCAGAGTGGGCAAGATTGCTCCCCAGAGGCAAATTCGTCTCTTACCCATGCTTTACATTCCGGATTTCTGCATTTCAGAATTTTTGTGATAATCAATTTCGGTTTGTCGTCTTGACTCGTTGTCACTTTCCAGTACATCCCTTTCCAATCAGCATTCATTTACCATTAGGCCGATAAAATATATCATTACTTAGCGTCACCTGTCAAAGCAAAATGTATGCTGATCCGACTATAGAAAAGGGGCTGTCCCAAAAGTCGAACGACTTTA
>NZ_MAIS01000196.1:0-2513 GCF_001680695.1 Paenibacillus sp. KS1
TGATTGACCAAATAAAAAAACAAAACTCAACACTTATTTTTATTTCTATCTCATTAGGAATTATATTAACATGTCTTTCCATGATCGGATTTATCGGAATCATTTTTATGTCAATAAAAAAAAGGCTAACTGATTTAGCTATTTTGTATATACATGGCTCAAGTATTTCAAAATTATTACTTTCTTTATTTTTTGAGTTCACATGTCAGCTCATTATTGCTTCATCTATTTCCTATTTTATTTCTTATTTGTTAACTCATCTGATAAACGATACACCAATATCTCTTTTAACGTTTGGGATTTCATCCTCTTTGTTCTTCATTATTGGAATAATCATTACATTTTTTATTAGAAACAAATTATCTCGTACAGAATTAATTCGCAGCATTAAAGAGGTGTATTAATGTGGAGAAACTAATAATCGATAGTATTTCAAAAAGTTTCAATAAAAGAGAAAAAAGAAATATACTGGATGGAATAAATTTCAAAATCACAAAAGGGGAAATGATTGCAATTACCGGACCGTCGGGTTCAGGAAAATCTACATTACTTAATATAATTGGTTGCATAGATTTCCCTGATGAAGGCTCTATTTACGTAGATAATATTGATGTCAAAAGCCTGTCAATGAAAGAAATAGCTCTACTACGAAATCAAACATTCGGATATGTATTTCAAAATTTCTTACTACTGCCTCAATATACCGTATACGAAAACATTGAATTGCCTCTTTATTACCGAAAAACAAACAAAAAAACACAAAAAAAGGATATAATGGAAACAATACAATATCTGGGTTTATCTGCACTTTATAATAAGTATCCTTCCGAGTTATCTGGAGGACAACAACAAAGAGTTGCTATTGGTCGTGCCTTAGTTGGAAAACCGGATATCATACTTGCGGATGAACCTACGGGCTCACTTGATCAGGAAAACGGTAAAATGGTGCTTAATTACCTAAAAGACTTAAATTCAAAAGGCAGTTCTATCATTATTGTAACACATGATCACTTTATCGCTAATCAATGTAATCGTATCATAAATCTTGTAGACGGAAAAATCAAAGACATATAGAAAGTGAGTGAGGAAAATAAGAAAAATAGTTATCATTTCACTTTTGATAAGTACTTTGTTATTAGGATGTAGTCAAAATAAAGAAGTTAAAAATGACGAAAAATTAATCATTGGGCTAGTTTTTGGAGACACAAATAATGAAGAATTCCAACGTAGATTTGTAGAACCATTTTTAATTTTACACCCAAATGTTGATATAAAAGTCGTATCTGCGATAACAGAAGATCCAGCGACTCATAACCCTAACGGCCCTTATCAAAATGTCGTAAATTTACTAACAGGTACTGAGCCGGTTGATTTATTATTTATGGATTCCTCATTATATCAAATGCTGTCTCAACAAAATCAACTTAAGGAGTTATCTCCCTTTATCAATAAGGATAAGTTTGATATTAATTCTGCTAAAACTTCAGTTATTGATTACTTGAAACAACTTGGAAACGGAAATTTATATGGCCTATCTCCTTCCTTTCAAACAAAGGCTGTTTTTTATAACAAAATGTTGTTCCAAAAAGCTAATCTTGAACCTCCTCATGATTTAATGACTTGGGAGCAATTATTTCAAAAAGCAGAACTATTATCTTTACAACTAAAAGTGGATAATATTTATGGAATAAGCTTTGACAGATACAACGACTCTAACTATTTCAATATTATAAACAACTATTTATCCAGTTTAAATGTGAGAATGTATGATATAAACCAAAAGAAAATGACAGTTGCAACTGATACTTGGAAGGAAAGCTTCCAGCTAATTGATTCATTATTCCAAAAGAACATTACGCCAATAAAATCTGAAGGAGAAGACCTATTTCTTAACAATAAAGTTGGAATAATCATAGAAAACTATAATTATTTTAATTCACTAAAAAAACAAATGCCCAGCAATTTTGACATAGTTACTTATCCAATTCATACCGGATCTCCTCATGTAGGAAGTGAAATTACTTTTAGCAACATTATCGCCATTAATGCCAATGCTAACAATACTGAAGTAGCATGGGAATATCTCAAGTTTATTCACAGCCAAAAATGGGCAAAATCAAATAAAGACATACCTAGTGAATTATTTACATTTTATAATCACAAGGAAGATACCGTATATAATATCGATGCTTTCTATAAGTTGCAATCTTCTATATCAGCAAATTATCAAATGGACTTATACAATAATTTCAAAATAATTAATGATATTAGAATGATAATCACCGAAGGGAACAAACAAATAGAATCTGCAAGGAATAAAGAAAAATCAATCACAGAAGCACTTAACGAATGGGAAGGTTCAGGAAATGAATTATTGAATAGAAATACTAACTAATTTTTTCTATTCTAAATAATTTTGATCTTCTTGCAAAGTCACTTCGCCTCCTATTCGAAGTGACTTTGCATTTAATCACTACTTTTTCACATATTGAGCGAACTTCTGATAATCGCTC
>NZ_MAIS01000167.1:0-4301 GCF_001680695.1 Paenibacillus sp. KS1
TTGCCGGCCATTACTTTGTTCTCCTCAATGTTGTAGGTTCCGATAACTCCGTCTTGCTCATAGTTTCCCCAACTATCGGCTAGCCCCAAGCTACCTGAGTAATATTCAAAATCTCCATTTTCCAACAAATTAACTGCTGTTTGCTTTGTTTTTTTTAACAAATTTCCATTGTTGTCGTAATGATACTCATACTGTTTATCTCCTTGTTTAACCAGTTTTACTTTCCCTGTTGAATCATATTTGTATTTTACTTCTCCAGCCAATGCTAGTTGATGGCTGCAGAAAACGAACATAAGTAAAAGTGATAGAAAAGCACTTCCATATTTTAAAGTATGTTTCATGTGCGACTCCTTTTAGTTGAATTAGTTGGTATTATTCTATGAATAGCTCCATTGTAGATAAAATCTGAAGCATTAAACAGAAAAGATTTGTATTAATTTCTATTGTGTATATTGTAAATACAAAATCTCATTAATTTAACGTTATTGTCTAGGGCAAAAAATCCTGCTGAATTATACTGGCAAGATACAATTGACAGCTCATTTTCTATGGTCTAATATGATAATATGAAACTAAATAAGTATAAAAAGTTTCAAAATAAGGAGGGGTTTGCATGGTTTGGATTCAGAAAAAAGACTTTGTAGTCGCTACATTTCTGTCTGCTATCCTGTTTGTGCTCTTCTGCTATCTAAGTTCAGGGTATGAGCTGATCGTCACATTTGCACTTGGGATCGTATTTGCATACTCGATTTTTATTACGTTATACAGGAGGAAAATCGAACGCATTGAACCCTTGCAAATACTGCCGTTATACTTCGGCGTATTGGCTTGGCAGTTCATCCATTTTTCCGAAGAATTCTCTACTGGATTTTCAACCCGCTTTCCTCTTATTTATGGTGGAGAACCCTATACCGCGCAATTTTTCGTTGTGTTGAACATGATCTCCTATTCCTGCTTCGCCCTTGCCGCTATCTTTGCCTTTGTGCGGCGTAAGCCCGTTCTTCTTATTCCCGTTCTGTTCTTCACAGCTTATGGAGCGCTCGGCAATGCAATCGCACACACGACTTGGAGCCTTTATTTCGGCGAATATTTTCCGGGCTTGTATACCGCTCAGTTATATTGGCTCCTTGGACCGCTCCTGCTGCGAAGATTGACGGGGGACTGGAAGGTAACCCTACTCCTGATCATTCCTTATGTCGTCCTGCTTCCGATTGCGTTAATTGCTGCCCTTGTTTAGAATGAAATTAATTCATATCATTTGATCATTATCATTACGGAAGAGGAACCTGACATGAGCAAAAAGACGGAAGCGAGACTGTTAACGTATGCTTCAACCCAGTTTTTTCGGCACGGGTACTCCAATTTATCCGTTGACGATCTCGTGCAGGGGATTGGGATGAGCAAGGCTACGCTGTACCGCTACTTCGATTCGAAATACGATTTGCTGGAAATCGTGATCGAGAACATGTTTCAAGCCATTGAAGTGGATATCAATGAGCTGCTTGCGAGCAAGCAGGAACCCGAAGAGAAGCTGCGCACCTTCATGCTCCTGATGGTGGAGCGTTTGGACGGCATTGAACGATCCGCGATCGAGGATATAAAGCATAGCGTGCCCGTTTTATATGAGAAATTTCAGAATTTGCGCAAGCACGTCATTATTAATCATTTGGTGAAGGTATTAGAGGACGGTGCTGAGCAAGGCTATTTTCGAAAGAATATCGATCAAGGCGTTGTGGCACATATCATCTTTGCAGCGATCGAATCGCTGACCGATATGGATTACCTGGCTGAGAGCCGCTACCGGTTTTCAGAAATTTTCGACATGGTACTAACCATTGTCATGTATGGAAATGTAGCAGGCACGTCGAAGCACTGACGATTATTTTGTACATATAATTACTTGCTTCACCATATACCGACATATAGCGATTACTCAGAGCACAGGCGAGAGGCCTGTGTTTTTGTTTGTAGCCAGTTAAGGAACTTTACATTCGTTTTTGAAATGTAAATCATTGTATTACAGGAATACTTTCTGTAACAAAACAATATTGTTATATTGTTACAAAAATGAATTGAAATGGAGTGGATACAATTGAAAAGAGCATTTGCGTTGTTGCTTGCGATCTCGTGTGTTGCGATGCTTTCTCAGACTGCCTTTGCCCAGACGAGTTCCGATGCAATTCAAGGATCGACCCCATCGGTTTCTCAGGAACAGACTGTTTCAGACAATGTAATTTATCGTTTTTGGCATCGGAACCTTAATAAAGAAGGCACGATGAGAAAGGTAGAGGGAACCTTCACGCTCAATACGACATATACGATTACGTTCCGTGTGTTCCAAAGCCCATCTGATAGTTCGAACAATGGAAAATCGATCGCTTCACACTTCATCCTGCACAACAATAATAACGGCAGCTTTGTCCCGGTTAGTGTTAACGGAACTTTTAGCACTCCGTCCATTACGTTATCGCCTGGTACATATAGCATGTATTACGAGAATAAATCCGAGTTTCCTATCGATTTCGATGCCTTTGTCCTTAGCTCTAGTTAGTTATATGAATCTAGGAGAATAAGATTTGTGCAGATAACTACTTGCTTCAATACTTTGGCTGTGTTAGGATGAGGATAACTTTGACAGAACGGAGGGTTCACAGTGGTAAATAAGGCAGCTAACTTCCGCTTCGGAAGAATCCGATTGAACGCATGTGTCACTAACTGAATAGTGCTCATTAGCTCTGCCTGTGTGCAGAGTAATCGGGATTGGTCTGCCTTGTTGCTACGGAACCTAATATGATGGTTGGCGACAGAAGAGGGAGGGATCGTGCCTACCCTCTTTTGTTGTGCCCATTGTACGTGTCTGCCTGCCGCTATTTAAGGAGAGAATTATGTCTCTTTGAGCATTGTCGTCGCATGTATTTGCTTGTTCCTGATGTGTTATCAGGTTCGGGGCAATTGGGGTGCATGTGTCTGATAATGCGAATACAGCTGTGCGCATCAGTGGATGCTGGCAGCGTTAACTGCGAACAGCGGTAATAGCTTCAGACTGTACAGTTGGCCATTGGGTTGTTCCAATTGGATTGAATCGCCCCTATCACGGGGGGAGTTCGATCTAATTAGCCTCAAGGATCCTATGTGTAATAGGATGAAGAAGGTTGCGATCCAGTATTGATACGATTACTCCAAGCACTGGCGGGATGCCTGTGCTTTTTTTGTGCATCAAGTTGTATGAGAACCAAGCATGATAGGAACAAAATAAACAGAAACATGGAGGAATAACTTTATGGAACAACTAACAATCGAAGCGCAAAAGGCCGTACTGGTCGGCGTGAATATGAATCATCAGCCAGACTTTGCATATTCGATGGAGGAACTGGCGAACTTGGCGAGCGCATGTGATGTGGAAGTAGTCGGGACAGTGACGCAGAATCTGAGCCGCATTAATACGTCGCATTACATCGGCACAGGCAAGATACAGGAAATTACGATCATGCTGAAGCAGCAAGAAGCCAATCTTGTTATTTTCAATGATGAGCTGTCGCCTTCGCAGCTGCGCAATCTGGAAGCCGATCTGGACTGCAAGGTCGTGGATCGGACGCTGCTCATTCTGGACATCTTCGGACAGCGCGCGAAGACTCGTGAGGCGCAGCTTCAGGTCGAGGTGGCAGAGCTGAAGTATATGCTACCGCGTCTTGTTGGCTTGCGTGAATCACTTGGCCGTCAAAGCGGCGGTATCGGCACGAAGAACAAGGGCGTGGGTGAAACAAAGCTTGAGCTGGATCGCCGTCGGATTGAAGAGAAAATTACAGCCATGAGCAGGGAGCTGGAAACGCTCGTAGCGCATCGCCAAATTCAACGCAAGAAGCGGAAGAAGACTGAGATCCCTGTCGTATCGCTTGTCGGCTACACGAATGCGGGCAAGTCCACAGTCATGAATGCACTGGTAGAGAAGTTTACGGGATCGAAGGACAAATTCGTATTTGAAAAGGATATGCTGTTCGCAACGTTGGAAACGTCTGTCCGCAACATTGAGCTGGAGGATAAGAAGGAATTCCTCCTGACCGACACGGTTGGCTTCGTCAGCAGACTGCCGCATCATCTTGTGAAGGCATTCCGCTCTACGCTGGAGGAAGTGAGAGAAGCCGACCTGCTCGTGCATGTTGTTGACTTCTCCAATCCGGAGTATGAGCAGCACATTCACATTACGAATGAGACGCTGAAGGCAATTGGGATCGAGGATATTCCGATGATTTATGCTTTCAACAAGATCGACATGAAGGATGGAGAAATACCGGAATCGCAGG
>NZ_MAIS01000270.1:0-863 GCF_001680695.1 Paenibacillus sp. KS1
GCATTTGTCGGCTCGAAGGTGCTTATGCTTTCAGTCGGTGGGGAGAAGAACCCACATGCGATTGTGGATGCGATTGAGCGTCACCGAATAACGACGATGCACTTCGTTCCATCCATGCTGCACGCGTTCCTTGAGCATGTGGAGCAAATGACAGATGCAGAGCGTGAGCGCGGTCTCGCACCGCTGCGGCAGGTGTTCACGAGTGGCGAGGCACTGCTTGCCTCACAGGTCGAGCGGTTCCACCGTTATATTGCACCTGCAAGCGGAGCGCAGCTTATTAATCTATACGGGCCGACTGAGGCGACGGTGGACGTAACGTACTTCGACTGCGAGCCAGGCCAGACTTATGTAAGTGTGCCGATTGGCAAGCCAATTGACAATACGAGCATTTATATCGTGAATGAGCATAATCAAGTGCAGCCGATCGGCGTTGCTGGTGAACTGTGCATCGCGGGAGTAGGGTTGGCGCGCGGTTACTGGAACCGTCCAGAGCTGACAGCAGAGAAATTCGTTACAATTCCTTCCGTCGGCGAACGGATGTATCGAACCGGAGACTTGGCACGGTGGCTGCCTGACGGCAATATCGAATACTTGGGCCGAATCGACCATCAAGTGAAAATCCGCGGATATCGGATTGAATTGGGCGAGCTGGAAACTGCACTGCTGAATGTCCAAGAAATTCGGGAGACGGTTGTAGTTGCGCGAGAAGAGGAAGACGGACAGAAATCACTCTGCGCCTATTATGTCGCAGATGGCGATCCAACGGTAGGTAGCCTTAGAGCGGCGCTTGCTGCTGAACTGCCAAGCTACATGATTCCATCGTACTTCATTCAGCTGGAGCAGATGCCGCTGGCGCCGAACGG
>NZ_MAIS01000109.1:0-18509 GCF_001680695.1 Paenibacillus sp. KS1
TAAAAAGACAGGGTTTCTCAACAATCTGAGGGGCAGCAAATGCTGCCCCTTAATTCATTGATAGGATAAGGATGATTTCAGAGTGTTCTACCATCATTCTTCGATAAACACTTACGCAAGCGGCTTCGGATTTGTCATCGACAGCAGTTCCTGCATGTTTGACTTTCTTGCATTTCCAAGTGTGCTGCCAATCAGATTCGTAAATCCGTCAATGGTAGCCATCCGTCCGTTGTAGCGTTGGAAATACTTGTGCCAGACGATGTCCAGCGCTTCGGTGCCTGCCTTCTGTACCCATTGCACCATTAGGGCAGCGCCCTTGACGCGGTAGAGAAGCTCAGAATATTGGCCGACATGGAACGCGGGAGTCGTTACCTGCTTCTGGAACAGTACGGCTGGCCATTGCTCGGATGGGATGACGAGGGCTCCGGCATCTGGATCCGTCCATGTATCCAACGATGATAGATTCGGATACTGTCCGTTCCATATCGACATCGCCCAAGGTGCTCCCTCCTGTTCGTGACGATAGTATTGAGCTGCGAATTCAGATAATCCTTCTTCCAAAAATCCTTCAGTAAGCGCATTATGTCCGATAGCAAGTGAGAACCATTGCTTGGCAATCGATCGCAGAACATCCTGTGACAGCACACCTTGCTCATTACCCGCTGCACCGAGACGGTTGAACAAGATTACTTCGTTTAAGCTGTCCGTCATTTCGGGGAATGGGGCTTCGGCGAATTTCCAATGCTTGATTGGCAGCATTCCAATCTTATCGGAATAGAATCCGATTGCATCCTGCAGCGCTGCTATATATTTCTTCATCTGTTCCTCGTCCGGCTGCTCGAAGGTGAATACAGACAGTTGTCCGCCACTAGGCAGATCGACCTTCGTCTCTATATATTTCGGGCTTGCGTAGAAGCCGAAATGACGGACATTCTGCACGTTCGAATGAACAATCTTCCTCTCATTCTCCACACGCTGATCAATCAAGCTGCCCGTCATCGCCACATTCCATGAGGCAGGCATATTCAAGCTTACATCGTAATCCGCAGCATAGAAGAAATCACTCTTATATTTCGGATTGTTCGGAACCCGGTTCCAACCTCCTTGAATCGAATCGAAGACGGCTAGCTGCGGCGTCCAGTAAGTACCGCCAACATAATCATCTGTATAGGATAATCGCTGTGCGCCATACGGGACTTGGACTTCATAATGAATGCGAATCGATACGCTCTCATTAGGAGCAAGCCCCTTGTTAAGCGTGACCGTCATCGATTGGTTTGCATGCTTAAATTGCAGTGCTTTGCCCTCTAAAGTCGTTACTTTCTTCGTCGTTATTCCCCCGAAGAACCGATCATCAATGCTTTGACTGTTATGGGCATCATCCTGAGGAGATTGATTGCGAATTTGTTCGTTGCGCTGCTTGAATTGAACAGGCATCGTCTCTGGCTTGCGGTAGCTGTCGGCAAACCAATGGAAGACTAGCTCATTAAGGTTGCGATTGAATACGTTGCGAATCGTAACGACGGCCTGCGATTGTATCGTTCGGGTCTGCTCATTCCAATTGGCATTTATCTGATACTGAATCGGTGAGGTGGAGGCATTCTCCTTCTTCGCCCTGCCCTCACTCTTGCCGCCCCACGCACACCCAGCTAGCAGCTGCGTCATCAGGCAGATGACAAGCAAGGTAACAGCTAGTTTCCATCGTGTTGGACGCGGTTGGAATCGCGATGTGTTGCTCATAGGTGGCCCTCCTTCCGCCGATAAATAGGTAAGGTTGTTCATAATTGTATGTTAACTCCATTGTAGTAGATTTATAGGGAGCATATCTATTGATTTGACTTACGTTAGCTTACAGTTTTGTCATGATCAATGATATGGTACTATTACTTAGGGGGATATGCATTCTATTAATTATGGAAACATCAACAACCACTAGAGAGAGAAAGGGATGAATTCGGTGATTCTCCGAAAACCGATGTTACCTCACTCGATAACCGAATCCGATAATGTTGTATTGGATTCCCTACGAACAAAGATGAATTTCTTACAAATCACATCGAAAGATGCCGAATGTCTGCGTCGTTTGGCTCCCTACATGGAAAAGTACGCAGAAGCGATCACAGACCGCCACTATGATTTACTGTTCGGATTGCCAGAAATGAAGCGAATGATTGATCAGCACAGTACTAGGGCAAGGCTCAAGGGAACGTTTATCGCCTATTTGCAATCGATCCCTCAGGTTGCATTCGATGCAGAATACGTGCGAATGAGAGAGCGAATTGGGCAGGTGCACAGCCGCATACAATTAGAGCCGGAATGGTTCATTGCCTCGTTCTTGCGCGTATATGAGTACTTGGTTCCCATCATCGTGAATGATTTCCGTTCAAATGATGCATCTGCGATCTTAATGGCGCTTCACCGGATTGTGATGCTGGATGCCCAAATTGTATTGGAATCCTATCAGTCTGCAACGGAATATCGCCTGATGGACAACAATAGCGACATTATGGAAATGTTAATTCAGTCTGATGGACTGCACACACTGTTGATCGCTGCTGAGCGATCCCTTCAAGATGTTTTGGACATTCAGGCTGCTACCGAGCAATTGACAGCTTCCATCGAAGAGGTGTCCGTGCAGACGGCAGATTCTGCTACGAATACGGTGAATATGATAGCGGCGCTTCAGGAGAATCGGAAGATTGTTGAAGAGACGATTGAAGGCTTCGAGAAGATGAATGATTTGTTCTTAGATACACGCACTCGCTTTGACCAATTACAGCGTTCCATGCAAAAGTTAACGGACGTCGTGCAGCTAATCGACACGGTCGCTGGAGAGACACAACTGCTCGCGCTGAACGCTTCGATCGAAGCAGCCCGTGCTGGGGAAGAAGGACGCGGCTTCGCTGTCGTGGCTGGGGAAGTTCGCAAACTGTCTGATCAAACGAAGCAGGCCGTTCATGATGTGTATGATGTCATTGAGAGCATTCAAGGCATGGCTACAGCGGTGCAAGCGCGGACTCGGGATATGTCGGAGCAAATGGATATCCAGCATCATAAAAATAAAAGCGCTTTCGAGCAGTTGGATCGTATGATGCAGTCGGTCGAAGAGGTAGGTTCTTCGGAGGATGCAATCGCTTCCATTGTCGAACAACAAGCGGATGCTACACAAGAAATTACTGCCAGCATGACCGGCATTGTGAAGAATACAGAAGAAATGATGTCTATGGCCAAGGCTACCGGTCAGCATCTCTATACAACAAGCCAATCGGTTGAGACATTGCGCAAGCAATCGCTTGGATGGTTCCGTCATATCGATGATGCACAATGGATTCGAATTATGAAGACCGATCATCTACTATGGAAATGGTGCACGTATAATCGGCTCCTCGGCTTCGATGAGAGTGATCCTGCTGTCATGGAGGACTTCCATCAATGCCGGCTTGGCAAATGGATTGCAACAGAGCAGCAGCGAAGCGATTCGCCAGTGGCCCATCTTCCGCTGTTCAAGGATATGGTGGGGCAGCATGAGATGCTTCATCGCTTGGCAGGTGAAGCTGCTCGTCAGATGGATGATGGCAGCCGCGAAGCAGCGACAGTATCCTATCGGCGAATGAATGAGATCTCGCAGCAGCTGTTGGCACAGTTGGATGAGCTGAGAACTCAGCTGGAGCGTCGCCCTGCAAAACAGCATGCCTAATCGCAAGGGCGAGATGTAATTCGGTTTGGATTGTCTCGTAAATATAAGATGAAGAGGTACTGAACGGGGATGCGGCTGGATTCTCGCGGGAGGAATTACGTTGTATATAACTAATGAATAAATGAACATATATTGTAATCGTAAATGTAAAATCGGGTTAGGCAACACCATGCGATTCGACACGGTGTATGCCTGACCCGATTTTTTTATGCTTGAAGATATTGAATGAAAAAGTAGATTGGCTTGGCAAATTATATGATTTGTTCGACCCTCTAGAGATTACGGCTTAAATTTGGCAGCTTCATCGACCAATTGATGTTTTGGTACCTCATATCTGTCGCTGTACGGGTAATCGTCAATTTCTTAGGAATATGATTCAACCCGCCAACTACCACTTCGCCAGAATATTTTCGGTACGCATCTTCCGATTCCCCAAAGCCTCCATGCAGGGATACTGTATATTCATGACCATGTTCATCACGAGCTGTCCACTGATCACCAGATGTTTCATTGGAGTACCGTCCCGATGCCTTCAGCCATAGTGAGGGCTTTAACCCTTCTGCCTTACTGACAAACGAATCACGAATTCCATTTACCCCGCCTATTCGAATTTCATCACCCCTTGTTTTAAAGACTGCTGGATTGGATTGCAGGTCTTTGACTTCGAGCGATATCGAATCATTCGTATAAATAGGGAAATGATAATTGTCGATTACGAGTTCAGCTTGCTCGGGCAGCTCCGTGAGCTGACCAAATGTGTAGGTGCAGGTCACGACTTTTTTACTTTCCTCGATATTGCAGCTTGTACGCAGCGGGAAAGCCGCTGGCTTGCTTGAAGATTTGTCTCTATAGTAATCACTACTCGCAATTTTCCGACCACTCGGTTCTTTCAAATAGAATCCTATTTCATGTTAATAATTTCCGCCTAATCCTTCATTAGGCGGAGCAGCATTAGAAGGTAGTTGGCTCCTAAATTCAATTTGGAAAGCACTCGCATGATGAATCATTCGCGTAGGCTTAATTCGAGTACCATTTGGCGCAACGTACTCCCCTTCTAACGGAATCATTTTCATTTGTTCTCTTGCCGACCTCATATCCATGCCTATTTCAAAGCTCCAATTCCCGTTTACGCGCCAATCCCATCTTTCGAAATCAAAATGATCAACATTCCCCCGAATCGTGATATGATCGCCAGCAGGGGTCTCCTTTAGCCCCATGTCGATCACCAGATATTCATCCCACCACCATTTATCTTTTCTGTTTTCGATTCTGCCCGTTGCATTCGGATCAACGATTGACTTTCCGTTGCTGTCCAACACATCAATTGTGTCCGTTCTGAACAAATTATTCAGATCAACCCCATAAGGCCCAACTACGCGAAGCGCAATAACAAGCCTGGTTGTATCAACCGCAAGTTCTTTTACCTCCAGCGTTATGCCCTTATCTCTTACAGTAACATTAACAAAGCGATGAATACCAAGCTTTTCAGCTTGTGTTAATCCTACATCCGCAGTCATACCTAGCATCGATCTCATCCAATTCGCTACCGTTGGTTGTGTAAGGACGTTGGAAATGACGAGAAACAGAAAAATAACTGACGCGATCCACTTCTTGCGCGAACGTTTTTTTCGTGTAGGCACTGGAGTAGCCATGTGTTCAAAGCTTGGCTCCTTTTCGCCTATATTGCCATCAAATCGATTATTATCTGCTTCAATGGCGGCCATGATGAGATCCGTGAAGGAGTCATCCAGCTTGTCCGGATAAAGAGCTTGATGCATGTCACTCTGTTCCTCCATGCATGCCTCCAAGAGATGCTGGCAGCGCGTGCACTTCTCGATATGATCCATGACGGAACCAAGCTGCCGATTCACGATCAACCCCTCCATCTGTTCATGCGTGAGGCAATTCTCTGACATACTGGCTCCCTCCTTGTTCGATGAGTTTCTTAAGTGATTGTTTAGCTCGATATAGCGCATTTTTCACTTGATGCTTGGACAGATTCGTGATCTCGCCTATTTCTTCGTAGGTGCACTCATTCGTATAGCGCAGCAGGATGACCATTCGCTGCGTTGGGGGCAATTGCTGAATGAACTGCCGTATATGCCGCTGGGATTCTGTTCGCAGATACAGCATTTCCGGTGTGGCCTCGTCCAGCAAGGATTCTTGTTCCCATTCGACCACTGCAAGCTGCTTGCGTTTGAATCGATCCTGATAGGTACGAACAACAATGGTATATAACCATGACGCGAAGCTTCTGCTTCGATCATGATCCGCCAGCTTGCGGTATGCCTTAATAAATGCCTCCTGCGCAATATCCTTGGCATCTTCATGAGTCGCTCCCATCCCTCGTAGCAGGCCGTAGATTCGCTGTTTGTACTTGTTGACTAGAATCGCGTATAAGTCCTGCCTGCCTGCAAGAATTTGCTCGATGATGTCTTTGTCTGACTCGGTGCAGCCCATGGCTCTCCTCCTTTGTCGTTGTCTGTTCATAGATATAGACGAGCCTATCACTTGCAACTTCTCATCGTAGCAAGAAAGATTTTTTGCGAATTTCACGAAAAAAAAGGAGAACCGGAGTCCTCCCTCATCAATTATTTTCTTCTGACACGTTGCGTTCATGAACAACAATCGCCCCGGCACAGTAGTGCTGAGCGGGGCGATTGCGTCATAGCAGCAGATTATCTGCCTCTATGCTTTTCTTTCCGCTTGTGAATGCGAATGCTCCGTTTTTTCTCCTGCAAGGCTTCGCGTTCTTCCCGAGAGCGGCATACGCGCTCCTTCTTTCTGCTCTCGTAGTCAAGACGCAGAGCTTCCTGGGATTGCGTCGATATGCCGCGCTGCTTCATTTCCATTGCGGCACGTCTTGCCAGCCGCTTCGGATTGATGCGGCGCAGCGGCTCTTGGGCGCTCACAGCAGTTTGCGTGATCCGTTCCATTAGCGGCATCATGAATACTTCCACGAATTCAAGCACTTCTGCATCCTTTGGCTCTGCTCCAAATACATGGCGGCAAGCCTTCAGACGCCCATGGACAGTGTCCTCGACGACGCCGATCCAGAACGGACCTTCAAAAAATACGGTTAACTTCACACTCTATTCCCCCTTTGTCATAAAGAGTGAGGGACATCCCAAGGGGGGAAGGTTACTGATCCCGAACATTTTCATGCCGGAACGTTCGGACTACCAACCGAAAACCGTGTTTTTACACTCTTACCTGAGTATATCGCAATTGAACGGAGTTCCCAAGATGAAATTGTCATCGAAATAAGCAGGTAGGAATGAACTTTAGATGGGGGGAACCACATCCGATCTGTGGAGGAGCTCGCGTTGGAGCTTCCACAGATGAACATGGATGATGAGTTGTACGAGTTGATGCGTTACCTATTTTTCGCGTATATCATGTTAGACAAGGTTGAAAAGTCAGAAGCTATTTATCGGATTCAGAATCCAGCTGGCTCCATTTGTTGCCGAATACCGGCGGTGTATATTGAAGCAGCTTCTCAACGAGCTCTGCAGGGTCAGCAGAAGCAAGGATGAGCAATTCATGCTCTTGCTTAACAAATCCTGCTTGGATGGAGTGCCGAACCATTTCCAGCATAGGTGTGAAATAGCCTTCCACATTCAGTACGCCAATTGGCTTCTGATGAATGCCGATTTGCGCCCAGCTAATGACCTCGAACAGCTCTTCAAATGTTCCGAATCCGCCTGGCAGCGAGATAAATCCGTCAGACAGATCGATCATCGTTTTTTTGCGTTCATGCATATCTTTTACTTCAATGAGCTCAGTCAAGTTGGTATGTACAACTTCACCTCGGAACAATCCGCGCGGCATAACGCCTGTTACTCTGCCGCCAAGGCGCAGCACTTCATTAGCTACTTCGCCCATGAGACCGACTTTGGAGCCACCGTATACAAGTTCAATATTCTTCTCAGCAAGTACACGGCCTAGAGCTTGCGCGCTAGAGGCGAAGTTGGGGTGCGTCCCCAAGTTGGATCCGGAATACACACATAATCTTTTCACGAGTAATGCCTCCTCATCTGGTATACTTTATTAAGTATAGACATCATTGGTTAGGAAAGGAAGTTAATTTACAATGGAGATGAAACCATTTCAACAGTGGGTGCAGCAGTTTTATCAGAAGCGGGAATGGTCGCAATATAATTCCTTTATTCGCGTCGGCTTCCTCATGGAGGAAGTGGGAGAGGTTGCACGTGTTGTTCGGGCGCTGGAAATTGGCCGTGACCGTCCAGATGAAGGGGAGCGCAGCCGCGATGAACTGCGTCAAGAACTGGTGGAAGAGCTCGGTGATGTGCTGGCGAATGTCATTGTGCTGTCGGAGAAGTATGACATCGACTTGAGTGAGATTGCACAAGCCCATATGGACAAGCTGACGAAGCGTTTCGGCGGTTGATTCGGTAGGGAAACACCAGGGAGAACTATCGGCAAGGTAAGAGCAAGAACAAGAACAAGAGCAAGAACAAGAGCAAGAGCAAGAGCAAGAGCAAGAGCAAAGTGCTGAGTGCTGAGTGCGAAAAGCAAAGCTAAGAGTCTAAAGTGTAAATTGCTAAGATCCATCCCGTTGCGGCGAGCTGCGAATCGGATAGATAACAAAGCAAATGATGGCGAATACGAGTGCAACGATTGGGATGCCTGCCAGCATCAGTCTAATCCCTAATATGGCTGCGTCAGGCTGCTGCGCGCTATTGGCAACATAGCCGCTGGATTCGAGTACGATGCTCATAATAATGGCTTGCAGGGAGACGCCGAACCGAATAATAAATCCATTCATGCCGAAATACATACCTTCGCGTCGTGCCCCTGTCGTGCGCTCGTCCTCGTCAATGACCTCAGAGAGGAGAATGTCGAGTAGGATGATAAGTCCAGCAAGGCTGAACCCGATGAATGCGCCTGCTATATAGGCGCCGAGTTCCGATGAGACGAACAGAAGTGGAGCTAAGGCAAACATATAGCATACGATGGCAGCAATCATCGTTTTGCGCGGTCCGTAGCGTTTCGTCCAATGCGCCCATACGTACACGAACGGGATCGCAGTAACGAAGACCAGCCCAAGCATAATTGTGTTGGCGCTTTCATTTGCGTGCAGTGCATATTTGGTGAAGAACGGAATCGCCGCGGTCAGAAGAGCAAAGGTCAATTGCACGAAGAAACCGCCCAGTACATAGGCGACAAAAGAACGGTTAGAGAACGTATACACAATAGCCTTCCATAACCCGATTGAGCGAGCAGATGCCTGCTCATTCTCCTTCGAGCCCCAGATCATCACTGCCAGAAATATAGCGGGTATGATTCCGAAGGTAAGCCCCATAGCCCCCCATCCGTATTCGGTATAGACTAGCGGCGGTGCTGCTACCCCTCCAATCATCCCCAGTATGCCGAACATTTGCTTCCACGAAGAGGCAGATGCTCGCTCCTTCATCGTAACGAACATTTCCGGGAACAGCGCTGAGTAATTGAGGATGACGAGCACATACAAAATATCATACAGCAGTACGAGCAAGAGGAAGTACCAGAACAGCCCGTTACCGGAAGCAAGTGGGAACCAGATGAGTGTAAATACAGCCGCGAGCGGTATCGTTCCAAATGCCATGTAGGGAATGCGCCGGCCCCACCTCGTACGAAACCGATCGGACATATAGCCGAACAATGGATTGAGAAAGGCGCCGACGAGTCCGTGGATCACCATCGCAATGCCGATGAGTCCTGGACGGACGCCAAGGATGTCAACGTAATAATAGACAATATAGGCTGCGAACATTTGGGCCAATAAGTTGGCAGATATATTTCCTGAAGCGAAGGCAGCTTTGCGTGCAGGGGATATCGCAATGCTCATTGTATGACCCTCCTTCTTGTTCCTACATAAGCGGTGGGAGCTGGCCGCGCTGTACATCCCGCAAGTCTCGCCAGCGAATGAGCTGAATACCTTCTTCTGCAATGATACGCCTGATGTCTGGATCGCGGAATAATCTCCATTCCATGCCGCGCTTCTCCCAATGCGGTGTAATGGCCTTTAATTCATCAGATACGATGGAGGGGTGGAGGTACATCTCGGTAATACCGGGAAGAAGACCGCGTAGGAGTGCTTCCGCCTTGGCTTTGACCTGAGCGTACGTCTCTCCTGGAATCCGTTCATAAGGGAGCCCGAGCAGTGTGTCCAGAATGACAACCCCTTTGGCATCTGCCAGATCGATCCGCCTCTTCGCCATCTTCTCGAGCTCTGGATTCAGCTTCATGCCGCCAATACGTCTTGGCATGCGGAACGGCAGTCCATACGCTGCACATACATCAAATACTACGTCAAGGAAATCCCGTCCCGACGCGATTCCGTATAAGCTGCCCATGTGGTTATCTGCATGCGTAATATTGATGCCAATACGTCTTGCCGCTTCAATTTGACTAATCATCTCACAGCGAATTTGCTCAGGATCGGCGAGATGCTCGACGGTCAGACAATCCTCAGGGAAGTAGCCCTCCTCGGTGAGCAGGGTGGAGATGTCTCGTGAGCGGTTCATCGCCGACCATTTATACCCTTCCCACTCGCTCGTGAAGGTGAGGTGTACCCCGATGTCCAGCTCTGGATGAGCGGCACTCCACTTCGCTGCTTCCTTGGCCCAGCCGCATGGCATCATGATGGAGGTGGAACAGATCGATCCCTCCTCAAGCAGCTGCATAATCCCCATGTTCGTTGCATGACACATACCGAAGTCGTCGGCATTAATGATGAGCAGACGATCGGTTTCCTCATACCCCAAAGCTCTCATGACGTTCATGGCCTTCGCCTCCATGTGTGATTGATCGATGCGCATGAATCGATTCGTGTTTATGCAACTAAATATATTCGAGAATCGGCGGCAACTTGCACTTGCGCTCAGATATAATGATGGTTTACTAACGGGAGTATCGATTTCCCATGCGCGATGAGAGGTGGGAAGTACAATAGAGCTAGCTGTTATCGCTTAGGGGCATCCTTCGATTACGCAGATATGCTTCTGATTCGGAGGCAGCTCTAATATGTTAATCATAGGTGAGATGGCATCCATGAAGGAGGGCTGAACGATGACATGGGATATCATTCGCATACCTTGGACGACATATCGGGGGGCAGAAGCAGTTGAACGACTGCCTGAGGCTCTCCTTCAGTTGAAGGATGCTTCGACAACAGCAGAAGCGGAGCTGGCCAGTGCATCGATAGAAGCAATTGTGGTTGTGCAGGGCGCCCTGTACGAGGTGGCTGTACCGACATCCATTTGCTTGCTAAGCATGATTCAGAATACGACGGATACGGCACGCCCGTACATGTTGGAGTTGCTTGTTCTCATTGCTTCCGGCGAGCCAGCAGATCTTGAGTTGGAGTACGGAAATCCGCGTCTGGCAGATGCTTGCATGCGGGAAGTTGCCCGAGGAGCTGCTGTATATGCCCACTTACTAGAGAATGGGCGCGCGGCTGAGCGGCTGCATTGTATCGACCTTCTAGGATTGTGTGCGAAGCGGGATCGGACGGTAAGGGAGCGGGTACGCTGGATGTTTCGGCGAGTGCTGCAGTCTGAGAGGGATGAACGTATTCGGGAGTTTTTGTCTTATTGGCTGAGGGAGCTGGTGTAGTTATCGACAGGTTTATTTTTAAAAACTGCAATGGTGCTTACGTTGAGGAAAAATGTAATCTATAATGGACATGAAAATAATGGTTAAAAAATACCGCGTCCAAATGAACGCTAAGGCATTGCATTGTACTTGATGCTATGCCTTTTTCTTGTTTGCTGTTTAACAGGGGGAATTATTACTGAACAGCCTAGTACATTAGGCTAATTACTATTAATCGAGTCGTGATAACACATCTACTAGGAAACAATTGTTTTTGAGGAGAGGCATCAATGGGGAAAAATGTATCGTACTCATATTTTATTTGGGTGTCGTTAGAAATCGTTTTCACTAATTTGTTATTGGCATCATATTCAAATTCTGTTATCTCTGAAGCAAAGGCTGAAGTGATTGTTGCAGGGGCTAATCCAAACAGCAAAAGTAATATGCATAACAGTTTTTTCATTCACTATGAACCTCCAATGATGAGTATATGAGCATAGTGTACATGGAGACGCTTCAAAGTAGTGATAAAAGAAACACGATGTTATAGAATCCTCTAAATAATACCCGCTATTTAATAATTATGTAAATTAATGTCTGTAAAACTGTGTAGGTCAGCAGATATAGTAAATATATAATATAACAAAGATAAGGTAGGGGTATATGTGAAAGATGTCAAAAAGAAACTACTCTTTTGCATCACCATAATGTTTGTACTTATGGTTGGGGCAAACATTTTTAGAGGTGAGAAAGCGCTTGCGCAAGAAGGGAAACAGGAATCACAGCTTGTGTTTATTAATTTGTCGACTGATGCGAAGAAGAACGATTACATATATGATTCTGACGGAAAATTGATCGCTGCTTTTCTATCAGACGGAACTTATATGTCTTACATTTATGATTCTAACGGAAACCAAACGAATCGGAAAAAAGTAAACCTGTCGATACAACCGACAATCAATTTATCGGCTCATTCCTATGAGATCTATATAAGAGGGATACGAAGTAACGCTGAACAGATCTATTTCCCTACTTGGACAGAGCATAATGGCCAGGATGATACTGAGTGGATCAAGGGAACGAAAGTGTCAGATGGAGTATGGAAGGCGACTGTATTTTTCAAAAACCACGGTATGGAAACAGGCTCTTATATTACTCATATTTATGATGGGAATCGTATGGTTGCATCGACAATTGTTAATGTGGGCATTAACGTGAAAGTGCGCAGTCCACAAAAAGCATCACTGAAGGACGAGTCATACGATATTTACATAGATGGCGTAGGCGAAAATGTGAATGAAGTTAGGTTTCCAACTTGGACAGAGGCAAATGGCCAAGACGATCTGGAGCAACCTTGGATTAGAGGAGTCAATCAAGGCAATGGCACATGGAAAATAACGATTCCATTCAAGAAGCATAATTATGAGACAGGGAAGTATATCACGCATATTTATAGCTTTGACAAATACGGAAACAACATGATGCTTGGCGGAGCAGAGGTAAATGTGACGGGCGGAACTCAGTATCCGATCGAGACGAATCTACCAAGTGTATCTTACGATATCACCATCTATGGTTTGGATCATAATACTCAGAAGGTTCAATTCCCAACGTGGACTGATCACAACGGTCAGGATGATTTGAAGTGGATTGAGGGAAGTAAAGTAGCGAATGGAGTATGGAAAGCAACTGTACTTTATAGTGAGCATAATCAGGAGGCTGGAAGCTATATTACCCATGTCTATGCGGATGGGAAGTTTGTAGATGGTTTTATCGTTACGGTTCGCGGTAATAACGTTCAACTTAGAGCTCCGCAAGAGGTGAAGAAAAGCGATGGTTCATATGAAATTTTTGTAGAAGGAGTTCCTAATAGCATCAATGAAGTCAGATTTCCAACATGGACGGATCACAATGGACAAGATGATCTTGAAAATCCGTGGGTGAAAGGAGAAAAAGTAAAGCCGGGTGTATGGAAAATCCGAATTCCCTTCAGCAAACATAATAATGAATCAGGTACTTACATTACGCATGTCTACACGGTTGATCAATACGGGAATATGATGGCTGTAGCATGGGTGCATGATCAGGTAATAGATTGAGTACTCATAAGTATTTTTATATATGATTTCGATCAAAACGGTAATCGTATACGCAGTACTAAACAATGAGATTTGGATGAGGAAGGAATCATATGAAAAAGATACTATCATCACTACTAATATTTCTTGTAACAATGCTGTCAGCGGGTACGAGTTATGCAGGGAACAATGTCATTTATGAATATGACGCAAATGGGAACTTGATTCGAAAATCTGCTGTAAATGTTGCAGAAAGTGGCTATATTCCCACCGAGAAAAAGACGTTTACAGGAAAAGAAAAAGTTGCAATCAATGCCAAGGGAGTTAGCAGTGCTAATAATGCGAAGACAACCGTTCAATTTTGGATGTACTGGACAGGTCAAGACAATTTGATGCCATTTAGCTGGCATTCTGGGTATACACTTTGGCTTAACAGCAATGTGTTTGGTTTCAATACGGAGAATGGGGACTTATTTGGATTTCCAGCCGAAAGTATCGCAAATAAGTGGGTTCAAGTTACAGCAATTTTTCACAACGGGGACATTACAAAAAGTGAAATCTATGTAAATGGAACAAAGCAAACGTTGCAACACTACGGCAGCCAATCACTGATTAAATCGGTGTCGGAAACTGCGAATATTTCAGGTTGGGCAAAGAGTGAAGATTACCGCTTCAAAGGTCAAATCTCAGATCTTAAAATCTGGAAACGGGAGCTAACGCAAACCGAAATTTCTAGTAGTGTGTTTTCGAAAAATCCTGTAGCATTAGCTGATTTGGTTGGAGAGTGGAAGCTAAGAGATGAACCAGTTCAATCATTGAAATTCAATGGATTCCAACAAATGAAATTATCAGGAATTCAAGTGGATTCGACCCAAGGTGCACAGACAACCGTTCAATTTTGGATGAAGTGGGACGGGGACCAAATCGAAATGCCATTTAGCTGGGCGAATAGTTCTTACGACTTGTACTTTAATGATCGATTATTTGGCTTCAATACAGGCAATGGAGATTTGTATGGAGCCTCATCTGATCCGCTAGTAAATAAGTGGGTTCACGTATCTGCAATATTCACGAATGGAGATATATACAAAAATGAGTTGTACATCAATGGCGTTAGTCAGACTCTTGCGAAGATAGGGACTGCCTCTAATAGAAATGTTGCAGATAGTGCTTACTTCTCTGGTTGGAATAATGATACCCAATATCAATTTCACGGAAATATAGCAGAGTTGAAAGTCTGGAATCGGGCATTAAATCCAATCGAAATTGAAAGTGAAATGTACAAAGCGCCAGCCATCGGCTCCAATTTAATCTATGTGTATTAACAAAATTAGATAAGGGGGTGAATGGATGAACAATAAAATCGTAGCCTCACTTTTTTATGCGCTAGGTATGTGCTTGCTGATATTTGCGCATAATGCCCAAGCTTTATCCTCACAGCAATATACGTTTAACACTTCTAATCAGTTAGATTCAGTAAATGATTCTGGCGGTATGCGTGTGAAGTATATCTATGATAAGAATGGAGACGTTGTCAGAAGAATTGTAGATCCTAATTTATTTAGGAACGGGGACTTTGAGGCAGCCGGAAATGGGGAAGTTGCATCTGATTGGTAGTATTGGAGGTCGGAAGGAGCCGTTGGAACTTATAGTGTAACGCAGAGTTCGGTATCTTCAAGACAATACGCTCAAAAAATCGATGCTCAGAAAATTTCACTTGGTTCTATGAATATTTATCAAGATGTTCGAGTTGTCCCGAACCAAAAATATAGTGTGAGTGGTAGATTGCTAATCGAGCGAATGAACAACGCGGGCTTCTACGTAGCTATTCATTATTTTGATCAAAATTATAGATTAGTTGGGGCGGATACACCTGCCTATGTTAATAAATCTATAGACTGGACTAGATTGCATGGGCAATTTAATCCGCCAGAAGAAGCCGCAATTGTACGAGTCCATTTTCACTTGATGGAACAAGGGGACAATGGAAGCGGAAAGGTGTATGTGACTAATACTAGATTGAAACGAATGAATTAGAAATTGATAAGGAGAGATATATTTTGAAAAAATGGTTGTCAATTATTCTCGCATTTGCTTTATTGTTCACCAGCATACCATTGATATCGGCAGAAGATAGGTTATCGATTGATATTCCAAACAAGGAAAATCATCCATCGGTAACTACAAGTGTGTATGATAGCGTATATGGTCCGCACGCAACATTCACGGATTTAAACCCAAACGAGCTTATTACGATTACCTCCATAACTGAAACCTTTGGCGTGACCAGGGATTGGGTGACGGAGGAACTATTCAAGGGCTACGAGCTTCATCAAATCTATCAAGGATTGAAAGCAAAGCAGCAGGGAAGAGACTATGAGCAATTCATGACCAGCACCTATCCGAAGCCTGCTCCAGATCCGATAATCAAGCATCAAGAACAAATGAAGAGTGTATCAAAGGCTGTATACCAAGCCAGCGTAACGGAACAGGTCTATGGGAAAGAGAGCCCGTCGGTGACGGATCAAGTGTATGGATTACGGGAGAAGCGATCGTTAGCCTTCCTTAGCAATAATCTATACGATGAGAAAGCACTCCGCAATCGTCCAATCCGGCTGGATCAAGCGCCTTACTCCGTCGGATCCGTTAGCGATCATATTTCTCCTGTAGACGGATCCTTGCGTGTGGAAGTCACGGATATGGTTATGCCTGGATCGAACGGCATGAATTTTGCGCTGCGGAGAATTTATGACAGTTCTTTGGCGAAAGATGATATCTATGTAAACGAAAACGGTAGAAACAGTACACAGGCGACTCAGGAGGAAGAAATATTTCATCTCGGTAAGGGATGGATTTGGGATATTTCGTTTATAAAGCGGGTCAACAACTATCGCTACATTTATATTTCGGGTGTTGGTACATACGGGCTGGAAGATGATCGTTTGGTAGGATATCCGCTCGGCGATTTGGTCTTTATGGAGTCAAATAAGTTATTGCAGTCCGATGAGCGAGCCTCTTATGAGCTTCTCAATAAGACGACTGGAGTCAGCCAATATTTTAATCATATAGGCAATCTCATCTTCATCGAAGACACAGATGGAAACTATATTCAATTCTCATACAAGTATCAGCCGGACATAGGGTGGGTTCTGCATCAGATCAAAAGCTCGACCAGAGACTACCAAGGCAAGAACGAAATGAATATTTCCTACAATGGAAATCATACGGTTACTATTCAAAGCGGAGATCGAAGGGTGATCTATAAGAAAGAAAGAGTCAAAAAAATAAAGAACGATTATCTGTACCGGGAGCAGGATATTTTAACAGAAGTGATCGATCCAATGGGCCGCTCGACCAAGTATGATTATGGCGTATGGAAGCCCTTATTTTTTAATTTAGTCAGCTCGTATTCAGAAATACCTGAAGGATCTGAAGCATACAGGGTAAATTGGGGAGAGAACGAGGTTATCGCACTTGGCGTAATAGAGCATCCGACCAAAGCCATTACGGAATACGGATTTGATGGCGCGATTAAACGGAAAATCGGAGATTTCGCGGAGGAACGTGTGGTGCGATATAAATCTCGCCGCAGTTACTATAGTTCATCCCAATATACACAAAAGAATGAAATGACCCTTAAATATACAATGGATCATAGTAACGTGAAAGATAGAGCGGGGATTGGTGATGGAGGAAAGTACATCGAGCAGGATTTTAGGTTTTCTGTGGATGTGTACGATAAATACAAAACGACGACCTATACGTACGAGAAGCAGTTTGTTGCGTACGATAAACCTTCGGCAATCTATAACACAAAAACGGAAGTTAAGGATCTACAGACAAATGATAGACAGGTGTTCAATTATGCATATGACAGATTCCGAAGGAATCCGAATCCGACCCGGATTGAAGAGACGCATTATCAAGAGGGGGATGCATCTGCGCCTCGTATTACTACGCGTGAGTATGATTATTGGGGACAACTGACTTCGGAAACGAATCCGATCGGCATAACAAGCCGTTATGAGTACAGAGACGTAGTAGAGAATAAGCTGTTCCGCATGAAGAGTAGTAGTGTGCCGATGGATCAGGGAATGACGCTGAGCTCTGAATATGAATACGATCGATATCGCGGGGGATTGAAGCAGGCCGTTTCCAAAAATGATCGAGGCGAAATTGTCCAACAATTGAACTATGAGTATGACTATGCCGGCAACCCGATTAAGATTCGGATTAAGGGAGATGTCGGGGAAACGACTATTTATCAAGACTTCAGCCCTAAATTCAAGAGCATGTATCTAAGCGGACAAGCCGTAGAGGTAAAGAACGTAGAGGGCAAGAATGAACTCGTCAAAAGTCAGATGGAATATATTCCGGAGAGCGGGCTTCCAACGAAATATACAGACGGTAACGGAAACCAGACCTCCTATACGTATGACAAGCTGGGACGAATTACCGCCGAAATTCATCCCGACGGAACGAAGACGACCGTCGTATATGATGATCAGAACAATAAGATGTTCATTACCAATCCGAACGGGCTGCAAATCGAGAAACATTTCGATCCGCTCGGCAACCTGATTGCTGAAACGAATGGGCGAGGCATGGCTCAGCACACGTATGATGAGAACGGCCGGCTGATTCGCAAAGGGGACTTTAACGGATCCGTGATTCAATACGAGTATGACGCCTGGGATCGGATTATTAAGGAGAAATTTGGTTCCAGATCGAACCGCGTTGTCTATAACGATGCGGCAAACACCAAGACAACCTTCGACGGGGAAAATAATGGAATGCGTGAAACGTACGACATTATGGGCAGAGTCATCAAGAAGGAAGAAATCAAGTCGTCGGGTCAAGAAGTTTTGTTATCTCGCTATGAATATGACTATGCGGGGAACGTTAAGGTAGCTTACGACGGAAACCATAATGTGACGAAATACGAGTATGATGTACTCGGGCGCCTGATCGCCGTTACGGATGCTGAAGGGAAGACGACGCGGTATCGGTATAATCTGTCGGGTGATATGGTCGAAGTCAAGTATGCGGACGGAAATACGGTTCAGAAGCGGCATGACGGCATCGGCCGCCTGCTGGAGCAAACCGATCCGAACAAGCAAAGCAAACGCTTCTAT
>NZ_MAIS01000222.1:0-1517 GCF_001680695.1 Paenibacillus sp. KS1
ACGTATTCCGTCCCCGCACTCATGCCTGCTTCCGGCGCTGGCAGCGCTTTGTGTTCCACTTTGCCGCTGGAGGTCAGCGGCATCCGGTCGAGCTGCATAAAGTACAACGGAATCATGTATTCCGGCAGTTCGCGGGCAAGCGCCTTCCTCAGCTCTCCGACCGTCAGCACGCGCTCCGCCACAATGTACGCGCACAACTGCTTTTGCCCGGCAGCATCCTCGCGTGCGACCACGACCGCCTCTTCCACCGCAGCTATCCTCAGGAGCTGCGCTTCGATTTCTCCAAGCTCAATACGGTAACCACGGATTTTCACCTGATCGTCGATCCGGCCCAAATAATCCACAGTGCCATCAGGCAACCAGCGGGCCAAATCGCCTGTTCGGTACATCCGACGACCCGGCTCGAACGGATTTTCGACGAACCTTTCCGCTGTCAGCTCCGTACGGTTCAAGTAGCCCCTTGCCACTCCGTCGCCCGAGATGTACAGCTCCCCGGCGACGCCGATCGGCTGCAATCCGCCGCGCGCGTCTAATATATAGACCGCCGTATTATGAATCGGCTTGCCTACAGCCACTTTTACGTTTGCATAACATGATCCTGTGAGGACCTCGATTGTCGTTTCCGTAGGTCCGTAGTGATTGTACAGGCTATAGCCGAGCTGCAAAACTTCCTCTTTTAGCCGATCGTCCAGCTTTTCTCCTCCGGCGATGACATGTTGCAGTCCCGGTAGTTTGGTTTGACCCACGAGCAGTTCCCGAATGTAAGACGGCGTGAAATTGATCGTATTGATCTTGTTCTCGTCGATGTAGTCCAGCAGCTTAGGCGGATTCAGCAGCGTCTCTTTCTGGATTACGTGCAATGTTTTTCCGGCCAACAGGCTGCCAAATAATTGTTCAACGCTGGGATCGAATGTATACGATGTCGTTAACATCACGTTATCGCTCAGCTCATAGCGGGAAATAAACCAGGAAATGACGTTAACGGCATTCCGGTGCTCCACCATAACCCCTTTCGGCTTGCCTGTCGAGCCGGACGTATAGATGACGTAGGCCAAATCGCTTGAACTGGAGACATTCCCCAGATTCGTGCCATCTTCAAGGTAAGCGGCGGGATCGTCCAGCCTGATCAGCGCTTTTGCAAATAGGCTGGCGTACTCCTGGAAGTGTGTCTGTAGAAGCAGCGGAGATGCGCCTGAATCCTCCAGCAGATAGCGGATGCGCTCGGCCGGATACGCTGGATCGATCGGCACATAAGCGCCTCCAGCCTTCAAAACAGCCAAAATGCCGACGACCATCTCCAGCGATGGCTCCGCCATAATGCCGACCAACCGGTCGGCTTCCACACCCGCGGCCCGAAGCGTTCGCGCCAGCCGGTTGGCCCGCTCATTCAGCTCGGAGTACGTCAGATGATGATCTTCAAATACCACAGCCACCGTGTCTGGTGTTTTCGCCACTTGTTTTTCGAATAGCGTATGCAACGTCGCTTGCGCCGGAAGCTCCACCGCCGTATCGTTGAA
>NZ_MAIS01000131.1:0-10071 GCF_001680695.1 Paenibacillus sp. KS1
AGTAAAAACCTACTTATGGGACAGCCCCTTTTCTTTTTTGTCGCGCATATCCGGCTCCAACAGCACGACTTGCAGGCTAAGCTTCTTACACAATGTAATGTCCTTCTGACCGTCCTCAGCCAAACCAATGGCTTGCATATCCTTATGTTCCTTCAGAATGCTATGTAGGCTGCGCTCAGACCAAACCCTTCAGATGGTCTCCATTCCGATCCCATTATCCTGAACTTCCAATTCCAATCTGATTTGCGCTCCTCAAAGTGCAGAAGCAGAGCGTCCGTAATCTCTGAAGACTGTCTTGTATTTTCATGCAGCTCCCAGATTTAGTTGCATAATCTTGAATAGCCTGCTCTAAGTCAGACATCGTGCGCAAATGATCGCTTAGCCACCTCGCGGCATGACTGTTCTCTCCGGTTAACAACATCTAAGTCCATCTTACCAGTTGTCTTTTTTTCGTTTTCTACCGTGAGGGGATTCTGATACTTCCTGATGCAACAAAAATATCATAGCTCAAATTACAAAAACCTGTACTTTTTTATCCCTTTAGATAAGAAAGTACAGGTTTTTTTGTATATTATCTGACCAGTCAAACGTTTTTAAAGAGACTGGATTAATCTCCAAAGGTTTTTCATTACAGCGCAAGCGACCGTTACTAGCGCATCACCATGTCGGCAATAGGATAATCCGGTTGTGTGCTTAATATTTGAATATTCCGACGCAGGCGGTTATAGCGCAGCGAGCAGTAATCCAGGTAATCATCCCCTGTATAATGGCGCAGCAGGGCCCATACCGTCCATAACAAATCTTGGGCCATCATATAGCATTTGACCTTCATCAGATCATCCTCTGTAAACGTATTGCCGTAATAGGCTTCAAACAGTTGCCCAATAGCCTCTTCTGTCAAACGCGATTCGATGATATATGCAGCAATATCAAAGGCCGGATCATTCATTCCGGAATATTCCCAATCTATCAAATAGACACTGCCGTCCCCATCTACGAGAAAATTCTCCGGAACCGTATCATTATGGCAAGGGACGGAAAGGACATTTTTGAGATGGTTCTGCATGAAACGAAGCAATTGCTCTTTTAAGGATGCGTAATCAAAAAACAATTCGCCGTTGATCTGCGTGACAATGGTTTCATATTTGGCAAGTTCACTGAGCCAATCAAACTTGTTCGGGAAGTGCTTGGGACTACCGTGAATTTTCTTCAGTAAAGAGGAAACAGCCTGCAAGCTTGGCAAAGCCAAGGGTCCTGCCGCGGCAAGCGTTGTGCTATTGGGAATATATTTGCTGATCTTAATGCCGCTTTCCTCATCAAAATATATACATTCTGAATTTACGCCAAACTCCGAAGCGATGCCGTTGTTCACACGCTCGATCCCGCGATCGATCATTTGATCAGTCAGGTTACCGGGCTTGCGAATCACATACTCCGTTCCGTGGATATTCATAATGTAATTATAATTGGTCAACCCGCCTGCAAAACGAGATTTGTTAAAAACAATACTCTCATCTTCAAAAAAAAGACGGAGTTTTTGCTGCACCAGGTCTTCCATATTCATTTGTTTGGATAAAAAGTCGTTTAGAGGTTTCATGATGGCCTTTTCTCGGCATTCCATATACATGCTTTAACAATGTATACACTCGCCGCACAGATTTTTCCACAATTATAGCAAGATAGGAGAAGTAATTCAATGAAATGGGCACGCTTGAGGACGTTCTGGTACTTGTCGTGCAAGAAAGACGTTTTTGTACCAGATTGTCGGTAAAGGGGGCATTAGAATCCTAAAATCAGCTACCGAATCCTCCATAATCACGGGGAGAACCATGTTAACCTGCTAGTAAGAGTTAAATATCTACGATTACAGCGATTTCACAAATAAAAATGACCCATGTGAGGTGAGATTCGAATGGAGTACCGGGGAGAAGAAGCTCTCGGGCTTGTGGAGACATTGGGCATGGTTCCTGCCATCCAAGCAGCGGACGCTATGCTTAAAGCAGCGGATGTTGTTCTAGTATCCTATGAGAATGTTGGTTCCACACTCGTAACGATAATGGTAAAAGGTGATGTGGCGGCGGTTCGTTCGGCAGTAGAGGCTGGCGCTGAAGCAGCAGCGAAGATTGGAAAAGTCACGGCCCATAATGTGATGCCGCGTCCGCTCAGTTCTATTGCAGGAATTGTGAAAGCGCATTCTATAAACGCATAATTGCCGGGGAGGGAAAGAGGTTCATGAGCAAGCATGATGCACTGGGTTTCATTGAAACCTTTGGAATTGTATTCATCATGGAAGCGGCAGATGCCATGTGCAAAGCGGCCAATGTAGATTTGATCGGTTATGAAAACGTGGCGTCCGGTTATATATCTGTCCTTGTTCGCGGAGATGTAGGGGCTGTAAGGGCTGCAGTAGATGCCGGCGTCGCCGCAGTACAGGCGATGGGGACTGAGGTGTACAGCTCAAACGTTATTCCTAATCCACACCCAGACATTGAAAAGATCATTGCCCGCTATGCCCTTCCAGCTTAGGGGCAGGTTATCGACAGAAATTCAAGGGAGGTGACCGTCATAAACGACATCTTTGTTATGAAATCGAAAGTATTTTCAGGGGAACAGTCACTGAAGAAACTTGCGGAAATCCAAGGCACGAAAGCCTGTATCGTATCCGATCAGATGATGGAGAAGTTGGGTTATCTGGGGCAGGTGGTTGATTTACTGCAGAGCGGTGGAATTTCCACTTCAGTGTATACCGGTGTTAAGCCCGATCCAGACGTAAGTATTGTAGCCGAAGCGCTTCAAGTGTATTGGGAAAGCGGCGCTGATGTGTTACTGGCGTTGGGAGGCGGCTCCGTCATTGATACAGCGAAGGGCGTTCTGTACTTCGCCCGGCAATATGCGCAGGAGAAAGACGCACCTTTTGTCAACCCATCGTTTGTCGCTATTCCTTCTACCAGCGGCACCGGATCGGAAGTAACCGACTTTTCGGTGATTACGGCGGACGGTGACAAAATTGTTATCGTCGACAATTTTATCGCACCGGACTTAGCGATTCTCGATTCCACCCTTACCAAGCAATTGCCAAACAAAGTCGTGGTGGATACCGGAATGGATGTTCTGACCCATGCTCTGGAGGCTTATGTCTCTACCAAAGCGACCGACTTTACCGATGCATTAGCCGAAAAAGCCGTTCAATTGGTATTTGCTCATCTGGAAACGCTTTACCACGATCCGGCAGATGCAGAGGCGCGAGATCGGGTGCAGAATGCATCCTGTATGGCGGGAATGGCGTTTACTAACGCCGGTCTTGGCATCATTCATAGTATGTCTCACGCCTTTGGCGGAACGTTTCACATTGCTCACGGACGGGTGAATTCCCTGCTTCTTGAGGCGGTAATGGAGTATAACGCCAACTTGGGCGGAAAAGCCATAGACAGGGTTTGCGAACGCTATGCTAGGCTCGCTTCGCTGCTGCACTTGCCAGCCCGAACCGCTCGTGAAGGAACCGTAAGTTTGATCCAGGCAATTGGAAAGTTGAAACGATCCATCGGTATCGAAAATGGAATCCGTGAGCTTGGCGTTAACCAGGATGCTTTTGATGAGGCGTTGTCCCGTATGGTGCGAACCGCAATGGTTGACCGCTGTACGCCAACCAATCCACGGCAGCCAACAGCAGAAGAGTTGGAGCAAATCTACCGCAAAAGCTTTTAAGTATATTAATCCTACAAGATTGCGAGGGAATCATATTGGATATTCATGAGTTTTCAAGCAAATTTGCCGAAGCTACGAAAGCCATGGCTCCTCAAGAACGAGCAGCGATCATGAAGCTGTTCCAAGGAATTTCTAAGGGGCTATCAGATAAGGGAGCTCAGTCACAGGTTGAAAACAGCCTCGGTAAGCTTCATAAGGAAGAATGCGCATACCCGGAAGGAATGACCGAGCGTTTGCGGGCTTTGAAAGAACATTATTTGACCGCTACGCCAAGCATTACAACCTTCCGTGCCAGAGCCTTTACTCAGGTATACAAGGAAAATCCAGGTCTGCCATCGATCATGCTGCGTGCCAAGGCTTTCCGCAAAGCATGTGAAGAGGCTCCGCTGCTCATCCAGGACAACGAGTTGATCGTGGGTCATCCTTGCGGCGCGCCGCGCGCGGGCGCCTTCTCGCCTGACATTGCTTGGCGCTGGACCCGGGATGAGCTCGACACCATTCACAACCGTCCTCAGGATCCGTTCTATATCTCTGAGGAAGACAAGCGAATCATGCGCGAGGAGCTCTTCCCGTTCTGGGAAGGCAAATCGGTGGATGAAATATGTGAGCAGCAATACCGCGATGCTGGTCTTTGGGAGTTTTCCGGCGAAGCATTCGTCAGCGATCTTTCCTATCATCAGATTAACGGCGGCGGAGACTCCAACCCTGGCTACGATGTCATTCTAATGAAGAAAGGGATGCTGGATATCCAGCGGGAAGCCAAGGAGCATCTTGCGAAGCTGTCCATGCAAAACCCGGAAGACATCGACAAAATCTATTACTATAAATCCGTGTTAGATACGACCGAAGGCGTAATGGCGTATGCCAAACGGATGTCTGAATATGCGTACCAGCTAGCTACTAAAGAAACAAATCCGAAGCGCAAGGCTGAGCTGCAAAAAATCGGCGAGATCAACGCTCGCGTGCCGGCTCATGCGCCGACTACATTCCATGAGGCAGTGCAATCGGTCTGGACCGTAGAGTCTCTGCTCGTGGTGGAAGAAAATCAGACAGGCATGTCTGTCGGTCGTGTGGATCAATATATGTATCCTTTCTATGAGGCGGACAGAAAAGCTGGCCGTCTGACAGAGTTTGAAGCTTTCGAGATTGCAGGCTGTTTCTTAATCAAATGCTCGGAAATGATGTGGGTTTCCAGCGCGGGTGGCTCCAAGTTTTTTGCCGGCTACCAGCCGTTCGTCAATATGTGTGTCGGCGGGCAAAAACGAGAGGGCGGCGACGCCACCAACGACTTGACTTATCTGCTCATGGATGCAGTACGTCATGTCGGCGTTTATCAGCCTTCGCTCGCTTGCCGTATCCACAATAGTTCTCCTCAGAAATATTTGAAGAAGATTGTGGATGTCGTCCGTGCGGGATTGGGCTTCCCGGCCTGCCATTTCGATGATTCCCACATCAAGATGATGCTGATGAAGGGCTGCAGTATCGAAGATGCCCGCGATTACTGTCTGATGGGCTGTGTGGAGCCGCAAAAATCCGGACGCTTGTATCAGTGGACCTCTACTGGATACACCCAGTGGCCGATTGCCATTGAGTTCGTCCTTAATCGTGGCAAAATGCTCTGGCACGGAAGCAATCCGGGATTGGACATGGGCGATTTGAGCAACTTCAAGACCTATGAAGCATTTGAAGCAGCGGTGAAGAAGCAGGTAGAATACATCACCGAGCTTTCCGCAGTCGGTACCGTAATCAGCCAGCGCGTACACCGCGATTATGCGCCGAAGCCGCTTATGTCGATCATGTATGAAGGCACAATGGAGAGCGGCCGAGACGTTTCCGCTGGCGGCGCCATGTATAACTGGGGACCTGGCTTGATCTGGTCCGGTCTGGCAACTTACGCCGATTCGATGGCTGCCATCAAGAAGCTGGTTTACGATGACAAAAAATATTCGCTCGAGCAAATCCGTGATGCGTTGCTGGCCGATTTCGAAGGTTATGAGCAGATCCACAGGGATTGTCTGGATGCGCCAAAATTCGGCAACGACGACGATTATGCCGATCGCATTGCCGCCGATATCACGGGGTGGACGGAGAACTATCACCGAAACTTTAAGACGCTGTACTCTACCTTCAGCCATGGTACGCTTTCGATTTCGAACAATACGCCTTTCGGCGAGATGACAGGTGCTACCGCCAATGGGCGCAAGGCTTGGCTGCCGCTGTCCGACGGTATCAGCCCGACTCAGGGGCATGACAAGAAGGGCCCGACGGCTATCATCAAATCGATTAGCAAGATAGATGTCGAGGCCATGAATATTGGTATGGTGCATAACTTCAAGCTATTGCGTGGGTTGCTGGAAACACCTGAAGGGGAGAACGGACTGATTAATCTGCTCAGAACAGCCTCCATTCTCGGAAACGGCCAAATGCAGTTCAGTTATGTGGATAATGAAACGCTGATTAAAGCGCAGCAAAATCCTGATCAATACCGTGATTTGATTATTCGGGTCGCTGGCTATAGCGCGTACTTCGTGGAATTGTGTAAAGAAGTGCAGGATGAGATCATCAGCAGAACGATGATTGAGCATTTCTAAAATAGCCCCGTGCCTCTTCTCTGGCGCTGACGCCGGGGAAGAGACATTCTGGCATTTAGATTTGCGGAAAAGGAGGAGCCACAGCTATGGAGTCAGGTATGCCGGAAAGGCAGGCACGTATTTTCAACATTCAAAAATATTCCATATACGACGGCCCCGGTATCCGGACGCTTGTTTTCTTCAAGGGATGTCCCCTGCGCTGTCAGTGGTGTGCGAACCCGGAGGGTCTGGAAAAGCAATATCAGGTGATGTACCAGCGGGATTTGTGCAACGATTGCGGCGCATGTGTTGCGGCGTGTCCCCGTGGAATCCACCGTATGGACTCTTCTGGCTCGCAGGAGCCGTCCAAGCCGCAGCATGTGGTGGATCGGAAGATCGAGTGCATGGGCTGCCGGGAATGTGAGAAGGTTTGTCCCGCACGGGCGCTCTCAATCGTCGGGATGAATATGACGGTATCGGAAATTGTGGACATTGTAGAGCAGGATATGCTGTTCTACACGACATCCGGGGGCGGCGTCACGTTGGGCGGCGGCGAAGTATGTGCGCAGTCCGAGTTTGCGGTCAATTTGCTCAAAGAATGCAAGCGCTCCGGAATCCATACGGCCATTGAAACCTCTGGGCATACCAAACCGGAAGCGATTTTGGCCATGGCCGAGTTTACCGATCTGATCTTATACGATCTGAAACATATGGATTCGGATCGCCATTATCAACTGACGGGTGTACGCAACGAGCGCATTCTCGAAAATTTGCGGGAACTGATCACCCGCAAACATAACGTGGAGGTGCGGATGCCGCTAATGAAGGGGCTCAATGATGATGAGGACACCATCCGCGAAACGGTAGAGTTTCTGCTTCCCTATAAGGAATACCAGAATTTTAAAGGCATCGATTTGCTCCCTTATCACAAGCTGGGGATTAACAAATACAGACAATTGGATATGGCTTACACCGTTGAACGCGATCTAAGCCTTAATGAAGCCGATCTGGAGCGTATTGAACGTCAAATCAGCCAATACGATTTCCCGGTACGGGTTATCAAACATTAAGAGCATGCTTTCGAAGCCAGTTTTGTTGAGTAAAGCTTTAAGGAGGACCGCTTATGCAGCAGCCTGCTGGGCCGGATCTCGGGCGGATCATTCAGGAGTCGGTGCCGGGCAAACAAGTGACGCTGGCCCATATGATTGCTTCACCCGTGCCTGACATGTATGAAAGACTGGGCATCGATGAAGCGGGGGCTATTGGCATATTAACACTGTCGCCCAGCGAAACCTCCATTATAGCCGCCGATATCGCGACCAAGGTGGCAGATGTGAAAATCGGCTTTCTGGATCGCTTTGCTGGTCGGTGCTTCTCACCGGAGATATAGCCAGTGTGGAAACGGCGCTGCGGGCCATCATTGAGACGTTGGGCGATAGTCTTGGTTTTACGACGGCGGAAGTTACACGGACATAAAAAAACGTATATTGCTGGTTATCGGGGAATTGAAACGTTATTTGTTCGGGTAATAAGAGTGGAGTTGAGACCATGAAATTTATTACCGAAATGGAATTGCGCAATATGTACAGGTTAGAGCCTTTTACTTCATATATGGTAGAGCATGGAAGCCGATTGACGCCGGAAGCGCGCCAGTTTTTGACGGATCGCCAGATCACACTTTCCTATGGTACGCAAGAGCAAAATCAAGAGCCACTCCCGAATCCAGAGCGACAGGCGAAAAAGCCGGATTGGCGGCGTGGAAAACTGCGCTGTCAGATGCAATCCGTCTCAGCCCTGTTCTTGTTAACCGGGCAGGAGCTGCTGGAGCGGGATGTGCTTCTGGCCCAGAAGGTGCTAGAGCTGTCAAGGCAGTTTTCGGCCCTTCAGAAAAGGGAAGGAGGAGGTACATCCACTGCCGACTTATCTTTCCAGGGTTGTACCGGTATTACAGCCGATGTTCTTTTTGAGGATGCAGGAGATTGCTTTGAGGTAACCGAGTTTCACATTCAATTGGAGAAAGGCAGAGAAATTGCGTTGCTCCACCGTCTGCGCTGCGCTTTGCGGGAGCTTGGGTTTGCGATGTTGGAAGCCGCAGCAGGCAGTCCTCCAGAAAAGCCGGAGGAACCTATTGTTGCTGGAATCAACTTTATGATTAATGAATTGAGCTCGCTTATTTGCAGAACTACAGGAGGTGGAACATGCCAGAGACAAAACCCTTTGCATACTGCGATCAACTCGTAAAGCAATTTGAAGCGGTCATCCAGAAGCCGATTCCAGGACGGTCTTCGTTCTACTATACCGGTGTGGATCTGGGAACGGCCTGTGTGGTGCTTACGGTGTTGGATGATTCTCGGAAGCCGGTGGCGGGAGCTTACCGTTACGCCGATGTCGTCCGCGACGGAATGGTGGTGGACTACCTTGGAGCGATTCAGATCGTGAGGGAGCTTAAAGCGCAGTTGGAGCAGCAATTGGGTACAGAACTTGAATATGCAGCTTCGGCGATTCCACCGGGTACCGATTTACTGGATGCTGGCGCCATCAAGCATGTGATCCAAGGTGCGGGTTTTGAAGTTACGGCTTTACTGGATGAACCTACGGCGGCTAATGCCGTGCTGCAAATATCCAACGGAGCCATTGTAGACATTGGCGGCGGAACGACTGGCATTTCGATTCTGAAGGATGGCAAGGTTGTCTATGTCGCAGACGAAGCAACGGGAGGCACCCATTTTTCTTTGGTGGTTGCCGGGGCATACCAGATGAGTTTTTCTGAAGCGGACTGCTTTAAGCGCGACCCTGCCCATCACCAAGAATTGCTGCCGCAGCTTCGGCCGGTTATTGATAAGGTTTCCTCTATCATCAACCGCCATGTGGTGGGCCATGAAGTCAAGGAATTGTACTTGGTAGGCGGAACTTGCTGCTTGACCGGTATGGAGACGATCATTGAGCAGAGGACTGGCATTGCTACCTATAAGCCTAGCAACCCACTGTTTGTCACGCCACTGGGCATTGCTCTGAATTGCACGCGGGAGGCTATGTAAGTGGAATTTCGGATTATCAAATCTCCATCCAAGGGGACGCTGGACATTTTGCTTCGTCGCAGAGGAGCGCCCAGTAGCCGGGAAGTTCCCCAATGCGACGCGGTCGGTCTGGTGCAGGGAAGGCTGATTGACATGGTATGGGCCGCTGATGTAGCTGAAAAAGTGGTGGGCGTGACAGTGGAGGATATTCGCGGCAGCTGCCCGCAGAACATGATTCTTCTCGCTATTTTTGGTGACACGGCTTCTGTGGAGGACGCCATCGCCGAGATTAAGCAGAGAAGCGGAAAAGCGGGGAGGACGGACTGCTATGATTGCCGCTGAATTGATTCACAATATCTGGTCTACCCGTAAAGCCGATTCCCTTGTGGGAATGAAACTGATGCTGGCCGAAGTGATAGGAGGAAGCGACGACGGGCGCCGCTTAATCGTAGTCGATACGATCGGCGCTGGCATAGGCGATCGAGTGATTGTCTGCACCGGCTCTTCGGCCCGCAAAATGCTGCATACAGACGATGTTCCTGTAGATGCCGTCGTCGTAGGCATCATCGACGCGGACTGCATATTCGAATAAATATTCGAACAGAAATCTTATAGAGGTTGTTCAAAAAGTCCCCCCTTTGATCACGAAGAAACACTGAATGCATATTCCACATCGAATCTTGAATTCAGCCGGGCCTAAGTAGAAGCTTCCGAAGCATGTTTCCTGCGGAAACATTTCAGGTGCTCACGTACCCAAAACGTACGCTCCGCTCCTCAGG
>NZ_MAIS01000213.1:0-1796 GCF_001680695.1 Paenibacillus sp. KS1
GCAGATGCCGCTGGCGCCGAACGGCAAGCTGGATCGCAAAGCTTTGCCGGCTCCAGAGAGAAGCCTTCAAGTTGAATCGGAATATGTTGCGCCGCGCACGGAAGCGGAACAGATGCTGGCAACCGTATGGCAAGCCGTACTTGGCATCGAACGTGTCGGGATAACCGATCACTTCTTCGAGCTTGGCGGAGATTCCATCAAGTCCATTCAAGTGGCAGCAAGAATGCAGCAGGCGGGCTTTAAGCTTGAAATTCGCGACTTGTTCAAATACCCAACGGTTACACAGTTGGTTCCATACATGCAGCCGATTAATCGAACGGCTGATCAGGGAGAAGTCGTCGGTGAGGTGCCGATGACACCGATTCTTCATTGGTTCGAGCATCAGCAGTTTGCGAATCCGCATCATTTCAATCAGTCGGTAATGCTGTATCGCAAGGATGGCTTTGTCGCAGATGCAGTGCGCAAGGCGCTTCATAAGTTGGTTGAACACCACGATGCGCTTCGTATTGTAATTCAGAGAACGGAACAAGGAGAATTTTCGCTCTGGAATCGATCCCTAGTAGAGGGCGAACTCTTCAGTATGGAAGAGATCGATTTAACGGATCAGTCGGATTTCGCCGCAGCGATTGAAGCGGAAGCAAACCACATTCAAGGCAGTATTGATCTACAGGCAGGGCCTTTGGTCAAGGCAGGCTTATTCCACGGCAGTGATGGTGATCACTTGCTGCTCGTTATCCACCACGCAGTCATCGATGGCGTGTCTTGGAGAATATTGCTTGAGGATCTCGCATCAGGCTACGAACAGGCGCTGAATCAACGCCAAGTACGTCTGCCGATGAAGACGGACAGCTTCCGTACATGGGCGGAACAGCTAGTAGAGTATGCGAATAGTCCAGCGATGGATAAGGAATCTGCTTATTGGCTCGGCGTCGCGCAGACGGAAGTGGCCGCCCTGCCTAAAGACAGCGAGTGCACGGTTTCCTTGCAGCGCGATAGTGAATCCGTCGTGCTCGAGTGGAATCGGGAAGATACAGAACGGCTTCTGAAGCATGTTCACCGTGCTTACAACACCGAAATGGATGATATTCTGCTCACAGCGCTTGGCAGGGCACTCATGAAGTGGCGCGGCATCGAGCGCATACTGGTTACGCTGGAAGGGCATGGACGCGAGTCCATTATACAAGGCATGGATATTACGCGGACGGTTGGCTGGTTTACGACCGAATATCCGTTTGAGCTCGGGATGGAAGCGAACGACAGTCTTGGATCTCAGATCAAGAAGGTAAAAGAGGATTTGCGCCGCATTCCGAACAAAGGAATCGGGTACGGTCTGTTCCGGTATTTATCCAATTCGGGCCAACAGGCTTGGAAAGATGCGCCAACGACACAAATTCGTTACAACTACCTGGGACAGTTCGATGCGGACTTGAGCAATAACGAACTGAGCGTATCTCCATATGCAAGCGGCTCGGAGATTAGCGATGAGCAGGAGCGCAAGTATCCGCTCGATATTAACGGCGTGATCGCAGAAGGCCAATTGACGCTGGGCTTAAGTTACAGCGTCAAGGAGTATCGCAAAGAGACGATGGAGGAGTTGGGTGATCTCCTTACGGAATCACTGAAAGAAATTATCGCACACTGCGAAGCACAGGAGCGGACGCAATTGACGCCAAGTGATGTCTTGTTTAAGGGACTTAGCTTGGAGTGGCTGGATCGGATATCTTCGCAAATGCAGCATATCGGCGAGATCGAGAATGTATATGCATTGACGCCGATGCAGAAGGGAATGTGGTTCC
>NZ_MAIS01000062.1:0-38068 GCF_001680695.1 Paenibacillus sp. KS1
ACTAAGAATGATGTGTTTGATGAATATGTTCAAATATGTGTTTTATATTCTATTATTAAAATTTTTATGATCGGTATAGCAGGATATAATAAAGGTTTGACATCAGACGACGCGGTGAATGTTATTCAAAAAATTTCTCGCCAAGTTGAGCATAATTCCAAGTACCTGAATCATGTTAGACAGCTTCTCAAGGAACATCATTTTGATACATTAGGGCATCTAGCCACGATGGTGAAGGACAGTGAGGTTGAATCGTTTAATTTTGATTAATTTGATTTGATGAAGTTTTATAAAGAGACAAATCAAAATGTAGAATTTAAGGACTTGTTGGTATAAACTGACAATGTTAAGCTTTAAAAGCTTATCACAATGAGATTTTTTTTTAATAATTATAAAGGGAAAATTTCCAATAATCTCATTGACAACGCTTCCAACCGGTGATATAGTCGAACTTGTGAAGGATAAAAACTTCACGGCATTTGAAGATGAAGGGAATGTTATCGACATGCAAGGTAAAGTAAAATGGTTCAACGCTGAAAAAGGTTATGGCTTCATCGAAACTGCAGAAGGCAACGACGTATTCGTACACTTCTCCGCTATCCAAACTGACGGTTTCAAGACTTTGGAAGAAGGTCAATCCGTAGAATTCGATATCGTGGAAGGCGCTCGCGGTCCACAAGCGGCTAACGTAATCAAACTGTAATCATACCGACGTGAGTCGAATTATATATGATTCCGATTAGCTACACACCCCTGGCTTGATGCCAGGGGTTTTTAGTTTATCATGGTCTGTTATTTCGAATTGCTACTGTTATGTTCAGTGGTTGTCCAAGATCCTGTATATAGCTGTTTAATGAGCTTTAATGAGCTGTAAAGCGAAACCACATGTAACTTGATGTAACAAGACTTTCCAGTACCTATCCCGATATTCTGATTCCAGCTCATCGACAACCATGTAAGCCGTTTTATCTCCACAGGATAAGGGTAAATAAAGATACGGAATTGTAAACGGATTGTAACCGTTTTTTTGATTCCTCCATCATAGCTATGGTATAATAAAGGTATCCAAAGGAGGAGTGCTATATGGAATATAAAGTTCGAGGTCAGAACATTGAAGTCACAGACGCACTGCTTGACTATGTCGAGAAGAAATTGAGCCGACTGGAACGGTATTTTGAAACTCCCCCTGCTTCAGGCGCTAACGTTACACTCAGCGTCATTAAGGATGTACACAGTATTGAAGTAACAATTCCATTACCGGGTTTGCTGCTGCGGGCCGAACATCGAAGCAAGGACATGTATGCATCGATCGATGGCGTCGTAGACAAGTTGGAACGGCAGATCCGCAAGCATAAAACGAAAGCCAACCGCAAGTTCCGTCAGGTTGGTGCGGCGGCAGAGCAGTTGTTCCGTGAACAGTCTACAGCAGCACCAGTTGCGGTGGAGGAAGAGGATGAGCTGGAAGTCGTACGGACGAAGCGATTCACACTGAAGCCGATGGACGTAGAAGAAGCAATCCTGCAGATGAATATGATTGGCCATAACTTCTTCGTATTCTCGAATGCGGAGAGCAAGGAAGTCAATGTTGTATATCGCCGTGATGACGGTCGTTACGGATTGATTGAACAAGGCTAAGAACGGGCACATTGAGTTCTCAGCTGCCATGTAGGGCAGAGAGCTCACCCGATTACCAAAAAAGGACTGAGCCTATTTCCACAACGGAATGGGCTCTTTTCACGTATATACAATAGTACGAGTTTTCAGAAGGTGCGATTTGGATCTCATTTTCAAAAGCCTTCTATTTATATAGTGTAAATTTTCTTTTTGTTGCTGTAAGCAGGATAGCCCACGGTATGCCGCTACATTCGTGTGAAAATGTGATGAAAGATCGCCGAAAACATGCCCAGCGGCGGTTGCGGGACCCTGTTGAAACTGTTACAATTTATTGCAAAACGAGTCGATGTTACCGTTCTTGTGTAAAAGCTTGAATGAAGGATAGAGAACGGCCATAAAATCACGATCGGATTTGCGTGAAAGGGGTTAAGCATGCTAGGACTTGTAAAGAAAATATTCGGCGATGCCAACGAACGCGAAGTTAAGCGGCTCTTGAAGACGGTTGAGGTAATTAACGGTCTGGAACCCGAATTCGAGAAATTATCCGATGAACAATTACAATCGAAGACGGTAGAATTCCGTGAGCGTCTTGCAAAGGGCGACACAGTGGATCAGCTCTTGCCAGAAGCTTTTGCTACAGTGCGTGAGGCTGCGAAGCGTACGCTGGGCATGCGTCATTATGATGTACAGCTGCTCGGTGGTATGGTGCTTCATGAAGGCAAGATCGCTGAGATGAAGACAGGGGAAGGTAAGACACTCGTCGGAACACTTCCTGTATATTTGAATGCGTTGGAAGGGAAAGGCGTTCACGTCGTTACCGTCAACGATTACTTGGCATCCCGCGACAGCGAGATTATGGCTCAAGTATACAATTTCCTGGGTATGACAGTTGGTTTGAACCTCTCTGGTATGGACCACAACATGAAGCAGGAAGCATATGCGTGCGATATTACGTATGGTACGAACAACGAGTATGGGTTCGACTATCTGCGTGACAACATGGTGCTTTATAAAGAGCAAATGGTTCAGCGTCCACTGAATTTCGCAATCATTGATGAAGTGGACTCCATCCTCGTTGACGAAGCGCGTACGCCGCTTATCATTTCTGGACAAGCTGCTAAGTCGACAGAGCTGTACTTCGTTGCAGACCGGTTCGTTAGCCGCTTGAAAGGCGAAGAGGACTATACGATTGATGTGAAGACGCGTCAAGTTGCACTTACAGAAGCAGGTGTGGCTAAGGCGGAGAAAGCACTCGGCGTGGAGAACCTGTTCGATGTGAAGAACGTAACGTTGAATCACCATATCCAACAAGCGTTGAAGGCTCACGCGATTATGCGTCTGGATGGTTGACTATGTCGTAAATGACGGCGAGATTGTTATTGTCGACGAATTCACAGGCCGTATGATGGCTGGCCGTCGCTATAGCGACGGCTTGCACCAAGCAATCGAGGCGAAAGAAGGCCTTGAGGTGCAAAATGAGAGCATGACGCTCGCAACAATTACATTCCAGAACTACTTCCGTATGTATCGCAAGCTTGCTGGTATGACGGGTACAGCGAAGACAGAGGAAGAAGAATTTAAGAGCATTTATGGCTTGGAAGTTATCCAAGTGCCGACGAATAAGCCGAACCAACGTAAAGACATTCCGGATGTCGTCTATAAGTCGGAAAATGCGAAATATAATGCGGTTGTAGAAGAAATCGTGAAGCGCCACAAAAATGGTCAGCCAGTCTTGGTTGGTACTGTGTCGATCGAGAACTCGGAGCGCTTGTCTGACATGCTCCGCCGCAAGGGTGTGAAGCACCAAGTCTTGAATGCGAAGTACCATGCGGAGGAAGCGAATATCATTTCTAGCGCAGGTCAACCGAACCAAGTAACTATCGCCACGAACATGGCGGGTCGCGGTACGGACATTATCTTGGGTGAAGGCGTACAGGAAACAGGCGGCTTGCACATTATCGGTACAGAGCGCCATGAGAGCCGTCGTATCGATAACCAGCTTCGTGGACGTGCTGGACGTCAGGGCGATCCAGGTTCCTCGCAGTTCTATCTGTCCTTGGAAGACGAATTGATGCGCCGCTTCGGTGCGGATAACGTGCTTGGCATGATGGAGCGTCTCGGATTCGAAGAGGATCAGCCAATCGAGTCCAAGCTGATCACGCGTGCTGTGGAATCTGCACAGAAGCGAGTAGAAGGCAACAACTTCGACTTGCGTAAAGTCGTCCTTCAGTATGATGACGTTATGAACCAACAGCGCGGTATCATCTACAAGCAGCGCTTTGAAGTGCTTGATTCCGAGAATATCCGCCAAATCGTGTTGGATATGATCAAGCCATGCATCGAGCGCGTCGTAGATGCGCACTGTAATGAAGAAGATATCCCAGAGAACTGGGATCTGGAAGAAGTCGTGAACTACATGCATCGTCAAATGCTTGACGAGGGTACAATTACGAAGGATGACCTGTGGGGCAAGGAAAAAGAAGAAATTACGGAATTCCTGTTCGGCAAGGTTATGGAGAAATATACAGAACGCGAAGAGCGCATCGGGCCAGAACTTGTGCGTGAATTCGAGAAGGTTGTCGTGCTTCGTGCCGTAGACTCCAAGTGGATGGATCATATCGATGCGATGGATCATCTGCGTCAAGGGATTCACCTTCGTGCGTACGGCGGTACGGATCCGCTGCGCGAATACCAATTCGAGGGCTACGAAATGTTCAACAGTATGGTAGCTTCGATCCAAGAAGAAGTGTCCACATACATTATGAAGGCTCAAGTAGAGCAGAATGTAGAACGTCAAGCTGTCATAGAAGAGAGCAAGATGTCTACGAATGCAGAGCCTGCTGAGAAGCGTCCTGTTGTAAGGGGCGAAGTGGTTGGCCGCAACGACCAGTGCCCTTGCGGAAGCGGCAAGAAATATAAGCAATGTCACGGTAAGCAAGACTAATTGGTTGAACGAGTTTTATGCCGATTATAGTCATGAATACTCTTGCATCGGATATACACCGCTGCATAGACAGTATAAACAGCATATTCATGGTGGATAGAGGCCAATGCGCAGCTCTCCACATGATAGACCCGAACGGGCGGCCGTATAGCCGCCCGTTGTTCGGGAGAAGGAAGCGACACTGCTCCCTTCCTAACCAATTTTGCCGAGGTGGTATTATGATGATCGACGCAAGTGTACGTCACAATATGCGCAGCATCGCAGCTAAACTTACAAACCTTAGGGGGTCTCTTTGACTTCGATCTGAAGCAAGAGATGATTGCCAACTTCGAGGAGAAGATGGCTGCACCGGACTTCTGGGATGACAATGACAAAGCGCAAGGACTTATCTCTGAGATGAATGCAATCAAGAGCATTGTCGACCAGTATGGGAAGCTGAAGCAGGATTATGACGACAATGAAATGATGCTCGAGCTGGCAGAGGAAGAAGACGATGAATCACTAGCTGAGGAACTGACAGCGAATGTTGAACAACTCCTGGCCAGTATTGAGAATTTCGAGCTTCAGCTTCTGCTGAGCGAGCCTTATGATAAAATGAACGCCATTTTGGAGCTGCATCCAGGTGCAGGCGGTACCGAGTCTCAAGACTGGGGCCAAATGCTTCTGCGCATGTATACACGCTGGGCAGAGAAGCGCGGCTTCAAGGTCGAGGTACTGGATTATCTGCCAGGCGACGAAGCAGGCATTAAGAGCGTGACGCTGCTTGTTAAAGGATATAACGCTTACGGTTATTTGAAGACGGAGAAGGGTGTGCATCGTCTCGTTCGTATCTCGCCATTTGATTCCTCTGGCCGGAGACATACTTCATTTGTATCCTGCGACGTCGTGCCTGAGATTACAGACGACGCGGAAATTGAAATCCGTACAGAGGATTTGAAAGTTGATACGTACCGTGCGAGCGGTGCGGGGGGTCAGCACATCAATACGACGGATTCTGCTGTTCGGATTACCCATATTCCAACGGGCATCGTCGTGACATGTCAGACGGAGCGTTCGCAGATCAAGAACCGTGAGCGTGCCATGACTCATCTTCGTTCCAAGTTGTATGAGCGCAAGATTGAGGAACAACAGAAGCAGTTAGCAGAAATCCGTGGTGATCAGATGGAAATCGCATGGGGAAGCCAAATTCGCTCCTATGTATTCCATCCGTACAGCAGTGGTCAAGGACCACCGGACGCAGGTGGAAACCGGAAATGTCGGCGCCGTGATGGACGGCGACTTGGATACGTTTATTGACGCGTACTTGAGAACCTTAATTCAACCATCATCTGAAGCATAAATATGTTGGTACCGACTGCGAAAACCTGCGCCGATCTTTGATTGGGGCAGGTTTTTTGTTGTGCTTGAATGCTTTACCATGCTAGAGAGTGCACATAATAAGATAGGTTCATGGCACAGGATACAGATTTCTTGCCAAGTAATTCGACACCGCGGAGTTCTGGGATACTGTGAAGTAGTGTGACTCCGCTAAGTACTACGGCACTGCCAAGTATTGCAACAACGCCAAATGGTTCAACGCTGGCAAAACGGCAGCACTGCAGAGAATTATGTGACACCACCGAGTACCACGTTACCATAGCTGCAATACCATACTGTGTATTACGAAGGAGAGACATTATGCCCCATACATCGGATTCATCTATTTCTCAATCGAGGAAACCTCGGCGTAACAACAATGGCTTACTGCTTCCATATGATCATCCCATGCGGGCAGTAATGGATTACGCCCTGCTTTTCCTTGGAGCCTTTATTATGGCGCTTACGTTCAATACATTAATGCTGCCGAACAAGATCGCTTCCGGGGGCATTTCGGGTCTATCCATCTTGCTGGAGAGTCAATTTGGGTGGAACCCTGCAATTACGCAGTATGCATTCAATATACCGCTCTTCATTTTAGGGGTATGCTTGCTAGGCAAGCAGTTCGGGATTCGGACACTTGTAGGTTCCGTTTCCTTGCCGACCTTTATCTATCTCACACAACATTTAGGGCCTGCTACGGATAATCCGCTGCTTGCGGCTATTTTCGGTGGAATAGGGATTGGCTTGGGTCTAGGTATCGTATTCCGCGGTCGTGGCTCTACCGGAGGCAATGCCATTACCGCACAGTTGCTGAGTACTTTCGGTAAAATCAATATTGCACTGTCTGTCGCGATTTGTGACGGGGTTATCATTTTGCTTGCCGGATTCATGCTTTCCTTTGAAAACGCCATGTATGCGCTCATCGCTTTGTTCGTCACGAGCAAGACGATCGATGTGGTTCAAGTCGGCTTGGGTTATACGAAGGTTGCATTCATTATTAGTGATGAAGCCGATAAAATTACGGATACGATTCTGCATGATCTTGATCGGGGATTGACGAAGCTGCAGGGCGAAGGTGGCTACACGGGCGAAGGACGCACCGTGCTCATGGTCGTCGTCGGTCAGAGCGAAGTATATAAGCTGAAGGCGATCGTCCGCTCTGTGGATTCGCAGGCATTTGTCATTATTAGTGATACGAATGAGGTATTAGGCGAGGGATTCAAGGTGCAAGCGTAAAAAGAGCAAGAAGAGCAAGTCACACTTATGCCTAATAAGGTCTACAAGATATTCATTCGTTGCATAAGCTGTTCGATTTTATTCATAAAACGCAGTTCTATTCTGCATATCATGCCCCGCATGTATGTAGAGGGAGCTGCGTTTTTTTATTTGCGTTCGAGTTATCCTCATTGCAAAGTCAGATCATTTATCTCCGCTATCCCTATGTAGCATGGGTTTTGGACGATATCTCCCCTTAGTATCATGATCCATCCTTTTATCTTTTTCGTAAAGAAAATGAAATTTCATGGAAAAGTCATTGTATTTATATAAATACGGTCGTATAATGATACATATTATTCATGAGGAATCATTTTCCTATACGTGTCAGTTATTTCAGGGCAGTAGCAATACCTCAGAGTTTATACCGATCACAACGAAGCATACGTTCAGGAGCTTATACGAGAGTAGTGAGGAATGGAGAGAGTGGAATGAATCAAGAGAAGCATGTACGAGTAGCCATTGTTGGTTCCACTGGCTACGGCGGTGTCGAACTTATCCGGCTGTTATTGAATCATCCGAATGTCACGATCACATCAGTCATTTCAGCATCGAGCGCAGGAGCACCCATTGCAGACGGATATCCGCATTTGCATGAAGTGATGTGCGATACGTTGGACGGGGTGGATGTGGAAGAGATGCGAAGGAAGGCAGACGTTGTGTTTACAGCAACTCCTTCCGGCGTGAGCGGACAGCTGGTGCCGAAGCTGCTGGAGGCAGGACTCGCCGTTATCGATTTGTCCGGGGACTTCCGCATTAAGGATGGCGAGCTATATACGACGTGGTATAAGCACGCTGCTCCACCCGAAGAGTGGCTAGCGGAAGCCAAGTACGGCTTGTGTGAGTTGTACCCGGAGCGTGGATATGCAGCAGGGCGTAAGTTCATTTCCAATCCAGGCTGCTACCCAACGGCAACGCTGCTCGGACTCATTCCAGCACTGCAAGCAGGATGGATTCAACCTGACAGTCTCATTATTGACGCGAAATCTGGCGTATCCGGAGCTGGTCGAGGCGTAAACTTAGGCGTTCATTATGCGGAGATTAATGAAAACTTCAAGGCCTACAAAGTTAACAAGCATCAGCATATCCCGGAAATCGAGCAGGTTCTTAGCGAGGTTGCACAGCAGCCGGTTACGGTGACGTTCACCACGCACTTGACGCCGATGACTCGCGGCATTATGTGCACGATGTATGCGACGCTTGCAGGGACATACATCGAAGAGGACTTTATATCTCTCTATCAAGAGTATTATGCAGGACGGCGATTCGTTCGCATTCGTCCACAAGGGCAGTGGCCGGCAACGAAGGAAGTGTTCGGATCGAACTTCTGTGATATCGGTTTTGCCGTAGATCGGAGAACGAAGCGGGTAACCATTATTTCCGTTATCGACAATGTCGTCAAGGGCGCGGCAGGCCAAGCGATACAGAATTTGAATCATATGATGGGATGGGACGAGGCGACGGGACTGATGCTCACACCGGTGTACCCGTAACGTGAACATAAATACGGATAGCATGAAGCTAACCAATGAAAAAGATGTACGACTTTGATAAAGAAGAAGGTTGATAGGGATGCAAACGCAAGCTCTGAGCACAAAGGTGCAATTATTTAACATTATCGATGGATCAGTAACAACACCTCAAGGATTTCGGGCCAGCGGGCTGTATTGTGGCTTGAAGAAATCCGAACGCAATGATTTGGGAGCTATCGTATGCGACGTTCCTGCTGCAGCAGCTGCCGTGTATACAACGAATGTATTCCAAGCAGCGCCTCTTGCCGTAACGCGTGCAAGTTTGAAGGAAGAGGGCAAGCTGCAAGCCATTATTGTGAACAGTGGAAATGCGAATGCCTGCACAGGCAAGCAAGGGGAAGCGGATGCTTACCGGATGCGCAGTGCATTTGCAGAGCAGCTTGGCATTGCACCGCATTACGTGGCTGTTGCATCCACAGGAGTCATCGGCGAGCCGCTGAAGATGGATTGCGTGGAGAGAGGGATCGTGGAGCTTCCTAAGAAATTGACGGAGCTTGGAGAAGGTGCGGAGCAGTTCTCACAAGCGATTTTGACAACAGATCTGGTGAAGAAGGAAGCATGTGCGGTCGTCATGGTCGATGGCAAGCAAGTTACGGTTGCGGGGTGCGCCAAGGGCTCGGGAATGATTCATCCGAACATGGCTACGATGCTTGGATTCGTAACGACTGATGCATCAATCGGCCAAGAGGCCCTGGCAGGCTTGCTTCGTTCCACAACGAACAAGACATTCAATATGATAACGGTGGATGGAGATACGAGCACGAACGATATGCTTATCGCACTGGCGAGTGGCATGGCAGGCAATGAACCTCTCCATGAGCAGCATGAAGCATGGCAAGCGTTCGCAGCAGCATTCCACTATGTGTGTGAACAGCTTGCTAAAGCAATCGCTCGCGATGGAGAAGGAGCGACGAAGCTGATTGAGGTGCGTGTCACTGGAGCTGTATCAGATGAGGCGGCATCTGCGATTGCCAAGTCGATTGTTGGATCAAGCCTTGTGAAATCAGCTGTATTTGGTGCAGATGCGAACTGGGGCCGGGTTATAGCAGCTGTGGGTTATGCGGGGCAGCCGGTTAATCCCGATACGGTGGATATTCATATGGGGCCAATCACTGTGCTTCAGCAGTCAACACCGGTTGCATTTGATGAAGAGGCGGCGCTTGCCTATTTGAAGGGAGATACAGTCATCTTCCACGTTGATTTACATATGGGAGCTGGCGAATCCAAGGCATGGGGTTGTGACTTGACATATGATTACGTGCGCATTAATGCGGCGTACCGGACATAGAGCAAAGCAAAGCAAATGGGAGTCGAGAGCTGCAGCTGATCAACAATAGCAGCGATGCGGCTTACGTACCCATTATAGTACCGATAGGGATAGGTATAGGAGAGAGACATCGGAGAGGCTAGATAGCTGCAAGCAAGTGTGAAGTTTTATTAAGCAGTATAAAGCAAGAGTGGGAAGGAGCAGCGTGGGAGTATGGCAACGACAGAAACTCAGGGCATAGAGCAGTCATCGGCGGCTACAGCTGTAAAGCTGTTCGTCATGAAGTGCGGAGGAAGCACCTTGGCAGCATTGCCGAATTCGTTCTATGAACAGCTTCATCAGCTTCAGGAGGAAGGTACAGTTCCTGTAATCGTGCATGGCGGTGGTCCTGCGATATCAGGCATGCTGGATAAGCTCGGCATCGAGTCCGAATTCATCGGCGGGCTTCGTAAGACCGATGAAGCCGTGCTTGACGTCGTCGAAATGGTCCTTGCCGGACAGATCAACAAGCAAATCGTACGGCGCCTTACACAAGTAGGGGCTAAGGCGATTGGGTTGTCGGGAACAGATGGTGGACTCATTCAGGCGGAGCCGGTACCTAACACGGCACAAGTAGGCTTTGTCGGAGATGTGACCCATGTCAATGCCTCCTTGCTGGCTGGATTGGTTGACATGAATCATATGCCTGTCATTGCGCCAGTTGGACTGGATCATGCAGGCCAACGCTATAACATCAATGCTGATACTGCAGCAGGTGCTGTAGCGGCTTATCTCGGATCGGAACAGCTTATTGTGGTAACGGATGTACCCGGCATTATGAGGAACGGCCCAGAAGGGAAAGTTGTACTTCCCGTTGTGACGACTGAGGAAGTTGAGGCGATGATCGAGAGTGGCGATATTTACGGAGGGATGATCCCGAAGGTGCAGGCTGCGATGAAATGTCTGGAGGGCGGCGTGCAAGAGGTTGTTATTGCTGACGGATCTGAACCAAATGTACTGCGCCGATTGATGGCCGGGGAAGCGATCGGAACACGAATTGTTAGGTCATAGGCGACCTATTAAGACATGGAATAATCGAAAAGTAGGATGTTTAGATAGCAGAATGCCGCAGCTGAGAGGCTGTGAACAGAGTAACAGACTGAACGAAGGGGTGGAGACGATGACGAAGAATATAGATGCCGGGAAGGAAGCTAGCGCTTTGTTCCCAACGTATGCCCGCTATCCAATTGCACTGGTCAAGGGGCAAGGAAGCCGCGTATGGGACAATGAGGGGAAATGCTACTTGGATTTCATGAGCGGCATAGCCGTAACGAACTTGGGACATGTGCCGGGGCGGGTCAAGGCGCGTGTACAAGAGCAGCTGGATACGTTATGGCACGCTTCGAATCTGTTCCATATCCCACAGCAGGAGCAAGCGGCGGAACTGCTGACCGCAAATACATGTGCAGATGCTGTATTCTTCTGCAATAGTGGAGCGGAAGCGAACGAGGCAGCTATTAAGCTGGCGCGACGCTATCATGCAGCAGTTGCTAAGACAGGGCGGACGGAAATCATTTCGTTCCATCAATCCTTCCACGGGCGCACGTTGGCGACGCTGACAGCAACTGGTCAAGATAAGGTCAAGGATGGATTCGCTCCGCTGCCAGCAGGATTTCGTTATGTACCGTTTAACGATAGTGAAGCGCTGAAAGCTGCGATAACGGACAATACCGCAGCGATCATGCTTGAAATCGTGCAGGCAGAAGGCGGTGTCTTTCCGATCAAGGCATCATTCGCCCAAGAAGTAGCGGCATTGTGCAAGGAGCACGGGCTTCTTCTCATCGTGGATGAAGTACAAACGGGAATGGGGCGTACAGGAGCATTGTTCGCACATGAGCATTACGGCCTTCAGCCGGATATCTTTACCGTGGCCAAGGGGCTCGGGAGCGGCTTCCCAGTAGGAGCTATGCTGGCGCAGGAATATCTGCGGGCAGCGTTCAGTCCGGGCACACATGGCTCGACCTTCGGCGGCAACCCGCTCGCGATGTCAGCTGTAGTAGGCACACTGGAGACGATGCTGGAAGAGAAGGCTGCGCAGCGGGCGGCGGAGAAGGGGACGACCTTGCTTAATGCGCTCCGGGTGAAGTTGAGCGATGTACCGCTAGTGAAGGATATACGAGGTCTCGGGCTTCTTGTTGGTATCGAGTGCGCGGAACCTGTGGCGGATGTGATTAAGGAGGCACAGCAGGTAGGCTTGCTATTCATTAGCGCTGGTCCGAATGTGATTCGTTTGCTTCCGAATCTGTTCGTAACTGACGAAGAAATCGAAGAGGCTGTGGCAATTATCCACGATGTATTAGTGAAGCGTTCAGAGGTTGTTGCTACGGCATAGATGGCAATCGGAGCGTGTGCACAGATCGGATGGGAAGACAGCGACTATATACGGAGGTGGCCTTGATGGCAACAACAGCATCTACTATTGATTTGCGCGGACGCGATTTTATTGCGCTCGCTGACTATACGATGGAAGAATTGCAATACTTGATCGATCTCGCGATTGAGCTGAAGCGGAAGCAGAAGGCAGGCGAGGTGTATCAGCCGCTGAAGGGGAAGACACTCGGCATGATCTTCGAGAAGTCATCCACCCGCACGCGTGTATCATTCGAAGTAGGGATGTACCAGCTCGGCGGCCAGGCATTGTTTTTGAGTAAAAATGATCTGCAAATTGGCCGCGGGGAGCCAATATGGGATACCGCCCAGGTGCTGTCTCGCTACGTGGATGGCATTATGATCCGAACGTTTGCCCATCGCACGGTCATAGATTTGGCGCGCGGCGCTACCATACCGGTTATTAATGGATTGACGGATATGAATCATCCATGCCAAGCGCTGGCCGATTTCCAGACGATATATGAGAAAAAAGGAACGCTGCAAGGCTTGAAGCTGGCCTATATCGGGGATGGCAATAATATGGCGAATTCACTGCTGATGGGAGCAAGCAAGCTGGGGATACATGTCGCTGTCGCATCGCCCGAAGGATATATGCCGGATGAAGGCATTGTGAAGCAAAGCCGCGAGCAGGCGCAGCAGTCAGGATCTCAAGTGCTCATTACGAGTGATCCGAAGGAAGCAATCGCGAACGCCGATGTGGTCTATACAGACGTATGGGCAAGCATGGGGTTCGAGGCGGAACAGTTGAAGCGTGAGCAAGCATTCCGCAACTTCCAAGTGAATGAAGAATTAGCTCGATATGCGAAGCCTGATTATATATTCCTGCACTGCTTGCCTGCACATCGTGGTGAAGAAGTCAGTGAAGGTGTTATTGATGGAGGCCACTCTGTTATTTTCGATCAAGCGGAGAATCGTCTGCATGCGCAGAAGGCGATCATGGCTTCCTTGATGGGAGAGTAGCCTCTACAGCATATTGAAGCATATTGAACGGGGGAGTCATCGTGGCAAAGAACAAAATTGTGCTGGCCTATTCAGGCGGCTTAGATACATCCGTCATTCTAACATGGCTAAAGGAAACCTATGACGCAGAGATCATTACGTTTACCGCGGACATTGGACAGAAGGAAGAACTGGACGGCCTTGAAGAAAAGGCAATCGCAACAGGTGCATCCAAAGTCTACATTGACGATTTGCGCGCAGAGTTTGCGCAGGACTTCATCTTCCCAATGTTCCAGGCAGGTGCGCTGTATGAAGGGCAATATCTGCTCGGCACAAGCATTGCGCGTCCGCTCATTGCGAAGCGGATGATTGAGATTGCTCGTATGGAAGGCGCAACGGCGATTGCGCATGGTGCAACTGGCAAAGGGAATGACCAAGTCCGCTTTGAACTGACGGCAGCGGCGCTGGCACCGGACATTCAAGTCATCGCGCCTTGGCGCTCGGAGCAATTCCGCGCTGACTTCCCAGGACGCGCTGAGATGATCGCCTATGCGGAGAAGCATGGGATTCCGGTGCAGGCTTCTGCGGCCAAACCATACTCGATGGACCGCAATCTGCTCCACATTAGCTTCGAGAGCGGCATGCTGGAGGATCCTTGGTTTGACGCAACAGCAGATTGGAATAAAGGCATGTACGTGCTGAGTGTCTCCCCAGAGGATGCGCCGAATGAGTCTGAACTCATCGAATTAACATTTGAGCAAGGTAATTGTACTGCGGTTAACGGAGAGGCGCTCTCCCCTCTGCAGGTAATGGAGACATTGAATGAGCTTGGCGGCAAGCACGGCATTGGTCGTGTCGATATGGTAGAGAACCGCTTCGTCGGCATGAAGAGCCGCGGCGTCTATGAGACACCGGGCGGTACGATTCTATTTACGGCACACCGCATCATGGAATCGTTGACGATGGATCGCGAAGTAATGCATATCCGTGACTCGCTTATTCCGAAGTACAGTGCTGCAGTATACAATGGGTTCTGGTTCGCACCGGAGCGGCTTGCGATTCAAGCACTCGTCAACGAAAGTCAGAAGCATGTGACGGGTAGCGTACGGCTTAAGCTGTACAAGGGAAATGTGATGGGCGCTGGCGTACAGAGTCCGGTGAGTCTATACAATCCAGATATCGCAACGATGGAGGCAGACCCATCTCAGGCATACGATCAAAATGATGCAACAGGCTTTATTCATTTGAATGCCTTGCGTCTTAAGGTCGCTGCCGGCGTGCATGGTACGAAGGTCCATGGGGCTTCCTTGCAAGAAGCGGGCGTGTAACACAGGAAGGGGAGAGCAGCGTGAGCAAACTATGGGGCGGTCGGTTTACGAAACAGACGGATCAACTCGTTGAACAATATACAGCTTCGATTACATTCGATAAAGCAATGGCAGAAGAGGATATACATGGCAGCCTTGCTCACGTGGCGATGCTGGGGGCTTGCGGTATATTGCCGCAGGAGGATGTAGATCAGATTACGGATGGACTTCATCAGGTCGCGAGTATGATCCGCCGTGGGGAGCTGGATTACTCCGTATCCGATGAGGACATTCACATGAATATTGAAAAAGCGCTCATTGAGCTTGTTGGCCCGGTGGGCGGCAAGCTGCATACTGGACGCAGCCGCAACGACCAAGTGGCGACCGATATGCACTTGTACTTGCGCAAGCGTGTGGTCACCTTTGTTGAGCTGCTTGTGCAGCTGCAGGAAGCACTTATTGCGCAGGCGAAGGAGAACGTAGAGACAATCGTGCCTGGCTATACGCATTTGCAGCGTGCACAGCCGATTCTATTCGCTCATCATTTGATGGCGTATGTCGCAATGTTCGAGCGCGATATCGAGCGTTTGACGGACAGCTATAAGCGCATTGATATGCTTCCACTTGGAGCGGGTGCGCTCGCGGGGACGACATTTGCGATTGATCGTCATTACACCGCGAAGCAGCTTGGCTTCAGCCGCGTATATGAGAACAGTCTTGATGCAGTGAGCGATCGGGATTTCATCGTGGAATTCCTGTCGAACGCTTCCCTGATTATGATGCACTTGTCCCGCTTGTGTGAGGAGCTTGTGCTCTGGTCAAGCACTGAATTTCAATTCGTGGAGCTGGACGATGCGTTTTGCACGGGTTCCAGTATTATGCCACAGAAGAAAAATCCAGACGTCGCGGAACTAGTTCGTGGAAAGACAGGGCGGGTATACGGTAATCTCGTGGGCATGCTGACGGTACTCAAGGCACTGCCGCTAGCCTATAACAAGGATATGCAGGAAGACAAGGAAGGCATGTTCGACACTGTGCATACGCTGGACGGAGCACTGCGCTTATTTGCACCGATGATCGCTACGATGAAGGTGAATCGCAGCCGCATGCGGGAGGCAGTGCGTCAGGACTTCTCTAACGCAACTGACATTGCAGATTTCCTCGTTGGCAAGGGACTGCCATTCCGTCAGGCGCATGAAGTTATCGGCAAGACGGTGCTGTACTGTATTGAACAGAACAAATACCTGCTTGATCTGACTCTGGAGGAGTTTAAGCAATTCTCTGAACTGTTCGATGATCGTATCTATGCTGTCCTTCAACCTGAGCAGGTTGTCAATGCACGCAACGTATACGGCGGAACAGCAACGGTGCAGGTGGAGGCCGCCATTGGGCGGGCAGAACAAGCGTTGGCACAGAAGGCGCTCTGGATTGAAGCCAACGGTGGGATCAAGCTAGCATAAGGGGAAGAGTTGACGGCAGGCTGATTTCTGTTGGATAGGATGATCAGCGATAGTATTCAGCATCGACATGAAATCATGTAATTCAACTTATCGATGAGCACTGCGCGTTAATAGCGTCCTGTGAGGCGCTGACGCGCTTGTGCTTTTTTGCATTTGAAGGGAGGTTTCGCTTCGTAGGCTTCACCCCTTCCATTGCCTGAATATGTAAATATGTGTATAATTAACAATGTGCATATGCACGATCAAACTTCATAAGGAGGAATGCTAATGCCTCAGCCGAAGTACGTCACCGATATCGACAAGGTCACACAGTTGCCCGAGACGGAAAGGAAACGGCTCAAGCAGATTACCGAGAAATTTGTATTCCGCGTCAACGATTATTATTTGAACCTCATTGATTGGAACGACCCCAATGACCCGATTCGGAAGCTTGTTATCCCGAATACCGGGGAACTGAAAGAGTATGGACGATGGGACGCCTCAGACGAGGACACGAACTACGTAGTTCCTGGCTGCCAGCACAAGTATTCATCTACCGCACTATTAATTGTATCGGAAGTATGCGGCGCCTATTGCCGATACTGCTTCCGCAAGCGACTATTCCGCAACGATGTCAAAGAAGCGATGTCCGATGTGAATCCCGGACTCACTTACATTGCCGAACATCCCGAGATTAACAATGTCCTGCTTACCGGCGGAGACAGTCTGATTCTAGCCACCCCGAAGCTGCGCATGATTTTACAACGTCTGCGCGATATCCCTCATGTTAAGATTATTCGATTGGGATCCAAGCTGCCCGTTTTCAATCCGATGCGGATTTATGAAGATGAGTTATTGCTGGAGACGATTCGTGAATTTTCAACACCTGACCACCGGATTTATGTGATGGCCCATATTAATCATCCACGAGAAATTACAGAAGAAGCGAAGCGCGGATTCCAAGCACTGCACGAAGCTGGAGCTATCGTAGTCAATCAGACGCCGGTATTGCGGGGGATTAATGATGATGCGGATGTACTCGGAGAACTGCTAGATAAGCTGTCATGGGCTGGGGTAACCCCGTATTATTTCTTTATTAACCGGCCGGTTGCTGGCAATAGTGAATTCGTCCTCCCATTAAAGGAGGCGTACCAACTCGTTGAAGCAGCCAAGGCGAAGACCTCAGGTCTTGGTAAGCGGGTCAGGCTATCCATGAGTCATACATCAGGCAAAATTGAAATTTTGGCGATTGAGAACGGAAAGGCTTTTCTAAAGTATCATCAATCAAGAGAGGGCAATTATGGAGCGTTCATGGAGCTTGATTGTCCCGATGAAGCTGCTTGGTTCGATGATTTGCCAGGAAATGAACAGTTTTGGACACCACCACGCAAAAAACGGCATGACATCGTATCGGTCAATCAGCTTACAGATATGCCGCAGCAGCGAACGAAGCGGGATGCGTAATGCAATGTTCTGTACCTCGAAAGGGAGAAACTCCTTTCAATGCTGGGTATGGCGGCGTAGATTGAATGATCTCGCCTTGCATCCGGATCCAACTTCATTCTATAGGAGGACGTGGCGCTTGGCCGATGCCTCACCGCATTTTCTAATTTTGCATAGATGGTGATTGATTTACGTCCATCATTGGTTTGCCGCAATATAGTTTTATGCTTACACGAATAAGAGCCCTCCTCATCAATGGCTGAAGGAGGGCTCTTACTATTGAACCTCAGCATATTTCCCCAGTTAGCTAATCGTTGAATACCGGCCCGTTGACACCATCCTCTAAAATCGGGCTTTGATCCTTCTTCGAAGAAGACTGATCCGATCCGCCTGTATTGACCGCTATAAGTGTCGGCTGTGGTCTATACGTATCCACAAACATTTTTTTGCGTTCGACCTCTTTGCCGTTAACGAGCTTGATCCGGTAGGACTCTACCGTATAGCCCTGTTTCCCCTTCTGGATCGTCTCATGGCTGCCGATAGGGAGATTTGGATTTTTCACATATTTAATCGTTGGTTCCAGTACCTTCAAGGTCTTGGTCTCCATCCGATAGGATACATCCTTATCCATTGTGCCGAAAAATTTAATAATGAGCCGATCGTTCTCAGCAGCAGTTCGAATAATAAGATGCTTGCCGGTTGTGTTTTTGAAGCGGAAATTAATATAGCCCTGAGAGAAGGTGGCATCTAACCCAATTGGTAAATAAGAGACAGGTAATGAATGATTGCGTCGCTCGACGATTTCCAGACCAGTGCGAAGTACTGCATTGTATAAGGTGCTCGATACTTGGCAAATGCCTCCGCCAATGCCGGGCACAAGCTTGCCGTTGAAGATGACGGGAGCTTCCTTGAAGCCGTATTTCTTTTCCGTTTCAGCAATGACTTTATCATAGTCGAAAACCTCACCAGGCTTCAGCTCCATGTCATGAATGGTCTGGGCAGCTGCGTTGACATTATGGGTGCGGCCGTCGCTGGCTTGCACGAAGCTGGTTGAGAACTCAATAATCTTTCGTTCAATTCCCTCCGCTTTCAGCGATGCTATCGTGACTGGTGGGGCTGTTTTTTGTAGTGGTACCTGTAGAGCAATGGATTGCCCTTCGTTCCACGTGTGGGGGATGGAGGTGCGGATGAGTTGTTCCAGCTGTAATCGGTCGATGCGAAGGACTGTTTTTTCAGGTGTATAGCGAACGGTGTCGTCTTTTGTAATTTCCCGCTGTGCATTTACGGGCTTGCTGAATGTCTTTTCCTCCCAGTCTGGAGTCAAGCGCTTCGCCCACACGTCCTTATTCCAGCGGAATTGAAGTGTCCACGATGTCGGGAAATAGTAGCGTGCTTGAATTCGTTCCCAGAGAGAGCCTTCCTTCATCTTGTCGAGTGCGCGTAAAATAGGCTCAGCATCATATGTAACGCCGAGATCAGCAAGTGTAGTTTTGACTGGTTCAACGTTTGTGCCGTCGAAGGAGAATTCGAATGGCGTTTGCTCCAACTGCTCAATTTTTGCTTTTAATTGCTCGCGGAAGGCGTCCATGGATTGAGAGCCGATATTCCAGGTGGACAGATGTACGTTGGGAGGGATTGTTGGCTGTGATGCATAGCTGTGAGCCAAGCCCCATATCGCAGTACCTACCAACAAGAGCGAGGCAACGGTTATAAATAGTGCATGGATTTTTTTCACTGCAATAGCCTCCTGCTTATGAAAAAATGAAGAAGAGCGTCCTTGCTTGAAGGAAGCCTTAGGACGAGAAGATTTGATTTATTCATTTTCATACTATATGCGACTTGCATAGTAAACTTGACTTGATGAGTGTAGAGAACACGGGAACAATTGCGTTAGCTGGTTGGAGGGGAGGACTACAGCAAGGGCGGGACTGCTTCCGACGGCGTTAGCTGCTATAGAACGCTGAATGATAGCTGAATGTGGTGCTATGCGTAAAAAGATGTTGAAATTTCCTTTCTTTTAAAGGATTTAGAGCACTTATGTCGAATGTATATTAGCTGATCTTTTAAACTTAGGGTGTGATCATTTGATAGAAATGCAAGATGTATGGAAAACGTATCAAGACGGCTCTCACGCATTGCGCGGCATATCCGTCCAAATCGATAAGGATGAATTCGTCTATTTGGTTGGTCCGTCGGGAGCGGGTAAATCGACATTCATGAAATTGATCTATAGAGAAGAAGTGCCTACAAAGGGGCAAATTTTCGTAAGTGGATTCAATATCGGCAAGCTGAAGCAGCGCAAGATTCCGTTCGTTCGGCGCAATATCGGTGTCGTGTTCCAGGACTTCCGGCTTTTGCCGAAGCTGACTGCTTATGAGAATGTTGCCTTCGCGATGGAAGTTATCGAAGCGCCGAAGAAGGTCATTAAGCGCCGCGTGCCTGAGGTGCTGGAACTGGTTGGATTAAAGCATAAGATGAACAGCCTGCCGGCACAGCTGTCTGGGGGAGAACAGCAGCGAATCGCGATTGCAAGGGCAATCGTGAATAATCCATCCGTGATTGTAGCTGACGAGCCAACGGGGAACCTCGATCCAGAGACATCATGGGGAATTATGAAGCTGCTTGAGGAAATTAATTTCCGCGGCACGACGATTGTCATGGCTACTCATAACAAGGATATCGTCAACTCGATGCGCAAGCGGGTTATTGCGATCGAGCAGGGACTTATTGTTCGTGACGAGGCACGGGGGGAATACGGCTATGATTTTTAATTCACTTTCCCGCCATGTCAGAGAAGGAAGCAAGAGTATTTTCCGCAATGGATGGATGTCTTTCGCATCGATTAGTACGATAGTGATCTCGTTGTTTATATTAGGTGTGTTCATGTTATTGTCCTTGAATGTAAACGAGATGACGAAGCAAATTGATAACAAGGTTCAAATTCGAGTTTATATGAAGCTTGATGCAACACAAGAGCAGAAGGAACTAGTTGCTACAGATATCGGCAATATGTCAGAGGTAAGCAAGGTTATCCCGATCTCCAAGGAAGAGGGCATGAAGCTGCTGGAGAAGAACTTGGGTGAGGACGGCAAGGAACTGCTTAACGGGTATACGAAGGATACGAATCCGCTTCCGGATTCCTTCACGGTTGAGGTATACGATCCAGCAATGATTGGCATGGTCGCGAAGAAGATTAGTGCCATTAATGATACGAATAGCGCGAAGCCGCTGTGGAAGGTCAATTACGGGAAAGGAACGGTCGATACCTTGCTGAAGGTAACGGCAACCGTACGCAACTTCGGCCTTTTTATTGTAGCCGGCCTAGCCGTGACAGCGATGTTCCTTATTTCGAATACGATTAAAGTTACGATTATGGCTCGTCAGCGCGAGCTTAGCATTATGAAGCTTGTTGGGGCAACCAATTCCTTCATTCGAGGACCGTTCTTCGTCGAAGGGGCTCTCCTTGGCATTGTAGGGTCACTAATTACAGTTGGACTGCTATTTTACGGATATCAGCAGCTCGTGACGAATTTTGAGCTGGGCTTGCAGATGGTCAAGCTTATTCCACTGCAGGATGCATGGCTGCTTGTTGGCAGCACTCTAGTGGGACTAGGCATTTTGATTGGCACATGGGGAAGTACGATTTCCATTCGTAAATTTTTGAAAGTATAGATAGCACCAACGAAATGCAGCGTGTGAACGATAGGCCCAAATCGGGGAAGTCAGGAGGAACCGGATTGAAACGGAGTACTGGATTGAAGAAGTGGGTTATGTTAATCGCAAGCTTTGCAATTCTCTTCTCGATGGCGCCGCCTTCAACGGGACAAGCATCTGAGTTGGACAAGGTCAATCAGCAATTGAAGCAGCTTCAGACCGAGATGCGTCAAGCGGAGAATAAGCAGCAAGAAGCGAAGTCCACGAAGGCCGAAGCAACGAAGCTGCTTGGGAAGACGCAGAAGGATATGGACTATCTTCTGTCTGAGATTGATAAGAAAGCTAATGAGATGGCGAATGTCGCTCATCAAATAGATGAAACAGAATTGAATTTGGCTGAGTCAGCAGATGAACTGCAGAAGGTCAACAAACGAATTGATGAACGTGAGGATTTGCTCGATACGCGTGTGCGATTGATGTATACGAACGGTGTCGTGTCCTACATAGATGTATTGTTTAGTGCGACAAGCTTCTCTGATTTCCTGGATCGGTTCGATTCGCTGCAATCGATTGCTGAACAGGATAAGGAAATATTGGCGGAGCATAAGCGTGACAAGCAGCTCGTAGTCCAGAAGAAGCAGGAGATCGAGACGAACCTGAAGCAAGTAAAATTGCTGTATGCGAAGCTCGATAATGCGAAGAAGGACTTAATGCTGAAGGAAAAAGAAAAAGAAGTCATGATTGCAAGCTATAACAAGCAAATTGACGAGTCAGACGACGCGAGTGAGGAACAGGACAGACTGCTCATTGAATTTGCGAAAAAGCGTGCCGAGCTGCTCCGTAAGAAGAATGAGCTGATGAAGCCGAAGGAGAAGCCAAAGCCGAAGAAGCCAAGAATCAATTCGAATTCGTCGAACTCAGCGTACGCGGGCGGCAAATTTGCGGTTCCTCTTCATGACGATTATTATATTTCTTCACGATTCGGTTCGCGCACGGATCCGATTACTGGGAAACAAGGAGCGTTCCATAGCGGTCTCGATATGGCCACGCCGGGAGGTACAGATATCTATGCTGCTGAATCAGGTACAGTTCTTATTGCTGAATGGTGGTCTGGATACGGGAACTGTGTAGTCATCGATCATGGAAATGGCGTTTGGTCCCTGTATGGACATATCCGCAACGGTGGAATTAAAGTATCGAAGGGTGACCAAGTTTCACGTGGCGACAAGATTGCAGAGGTAGGAGCAACAGGCCGGGCAACAGGCAACCACCTCCACTTTGAAGTTCGCGTGGATGGAGAACGGGTTGATCCAGAACCTTATTTGAAATAAAAATGGCAGTTTCGACATATACTAAGATGAATGTTGACTAAGTAAGCGTAGGAACATAGGGAAGACAAAGGCGGTGATTCTATGTCATTCAAAGGGCGGACCGTTGCTCTGCTCGTCGGAGCGGCTATGCTGACAGGCAGTGCTTTAACGTTTACAGTGATGGACTTGCCGATATTTGCGAGTGGTGGACAAGCTGCATCGACAGGCAATGGTTTATCAGCGAGCGAGATGCAGAAGCTGAACTCGGCGTTAGGCATTATCGAGAATAAATACGTTACCGCCGTTGAGCGCAACAAGATTGTAAATGGCGCTGTTCATGGCATGATCGCCGCGCTTAATGATCCTTACTCCTCCTTTATGGAGAAAGAGGAAGCGGAGCAATTCAATCATAGCATTGAAGGTGCTTTTACTGGGATTGGCGCGGAAGTGACGATGGAGAACGGCGAAGTGACGGTAGTATCGCCGATTAAGGGATCACCTGCTGAGAAGGCCGGCGTCAAGCCGAAGGACGTGCTGATTTCCGTAAATGGCGAGAGTCTGGAGGGCAAAAATCTAAACGAGGCAGTAGCGAAAATCCGCGGCCCGAAGGGTACGAAGGCTAAAATACTTATCAAGCGGGCAGGGCAAACAGTTCCACTTGAGCTCGTCGTTGTGCGAGATGAAGTAGATATGGAGACTGTATATCCGAAGATGCTGGATGGAAGTATTGGTTATATTGAGATTCGTCAATTCTCATTGAATACGTTCGATCGCTTCAAGGAAGAGCTTGAGAAGCTGGAGAAGCAGGGAATGAAGGGGCTTGTTATCGATGTGCGTAACAATCCGGGCGGGGTGCTCGATATTGTGCAGAAGATGACAGAGCTGTTCGTTCCAGAAGGCAAGTCCATTGTTCAAGTGGAGGATCGGAACAAAGAGCGCAGCAGCTACTTGTCTAAGGGGACTGCGAAGCTGAAGCCATATCCAGTCACTATGCTGACGAATAAGGGCAGCGCCAGTGCTTCTGAAATTATGGCAAGCGCGTTGAAGGAATCTGCTGGAGCGAAACTCATCGGTGAGCATACATTCGGCAAGGGAACAGTGCAGACGAGCTATAATTCTGGAGATGGCGGTCTGATCAAGATTACAATTGCGAAGTGGTTAACGCCGCAAGGCAATTGGATTCATCAGAAAGGCATTGAGCCGGATGTTGCGATTCAGCAGCCTGACTTCTATTATGCCGCTCCTGTTCCGAAGGATAAGACGCTCGCATTTGATATGAACGATGCGAATGTCAAGAATGTTCAGATTATGCTTGATGGACTTGGTTACAAGCCAGGCCGTAAGGATGGCTATTTCTCCAAAGAGACAGAGGCTGCCGTTAAGGAGTTCCAGCAAGCATCCAAGCTGACAGTCACGGGCAAGGTTGACGCGAAGACGGGAGAACAGCTTGAGCAGGCGATTGTTAAGGCGATGCGGGATCCGAAGAACGATGCACAGCTGCATAAGGCGGTTGATGTACTGAAGAAGGAAATCCGCTAAATGCTGTCGAATATAAAGAAGGTCGTAAGCTTCGGCTTCGGCCTTCTTTTGCTTTTGATTGCAAGAATGGGTTTTCGGGTAAATGGATACGTGAGTAAGTATTTCGTTTAAAGTTCGTCTCCATTAAGGTTATAAAGGGTTATAGAAAGTAGGTATTTGGTTTGAAGGCAAGATGGTTAGTAAGCTTGAAGACAAGAATGGCTGCAGGCGGGCAGCCTAGAGGGTACGTGTTCAGCATAGATAGAGTACGTAGTCTAATTGGTGGTGGAGAGGGGCGAATCATGTGAACCTGCTGGTGGATATCAGTATTCGGGTAGGCGAGGCTGTATTGCAATGGCTGATCTCGCCGTTTTATTGGCTGTCCATTCTACTCATTGCCATGCATTATCGCAGGCAAGTGATCCTGGAGCGAAGACTGTTCGCGGTGAAAATGCACAGCTGGATCACCCATACCTGGCATGCATGGCTCGGTGGCTTGATTTCAGGCATCCTCGTAACGTTTGCTGCAATTGGGCTCGGCGTGTCTCTAACACGGGAAGTAATCGTGCTGCTGTGGATCATTGCTCTCGTGCTGTTGCTTATCCGTGTTCGATTTCTGTGTCTTGCTTATGCGGCAGGCTTGCTTGCCATTATACAATTTGTATTAAATACATGGGTGACAGCATGGAATCCAGATGGATGGCTAGGGGATACCGTTGCTTCGGTGCGTGGGATGGACGCTGCTGGGCTGCTGGTGCTTGTCGCACTGCTGCATGCGGCTGAGGCTGTCCTTATTCGCAAGCAGGCAGCTCGTATGGCTGGACCGATGTTCATGGAGAGCAAGCGTGGACGCGTCGTTGGTGCCTATCGCATGCAGAGCATGTGGCCAGTTCCGCTGCTTCTACTCTTTCCAGCGGATGAGGGAGCAGCTTTGCCTTGGACGCCGCTGTTCGGTGGAGAACTGTGGCAGCATGGCTGGTCGCTCATTGCGTTTCCGATCGTGATTGGCTTCTCCGAGCTGACATTTACGAAGCTTCCTCAGCAGAAAGCAACGCTAAGCAGTACGCGTTTGTTCGCGTATGCGGCACTGCTGCTTGCGATTTCATTAGCTGCTGCTTGGTGGGCGCCGCTTGTGCCTGTGGCTGCAATTGCAGCCATCGGCATGCATGAGGGCTTAATCTGGTTGAGTCGTAGAGAAGAAGCGGAACATAGTCCGGTGTTCACCCAAGATGCTGGTGGACTCCGCATTTTGGCTGTCCTGCCGAACAGTCCTGCAGCGGAGCTTGGTATTATGCAAGGTGAAGTGATTGTGAAGGTGAACGGTGTGAAGGTAAGGACGAAGGCGGAGCTGCATCAGGCACTCCGTATGAATTCCGCGTTCTGTAAGCTGGAAGTGAATAACTTATCAGGCGAGGTTCGTTTCTTGCAGCGGGCTATTTATGCTGGTGAGCACCATCAGTTGGGCGTGCTGCTTGCTCCCGATGATCGGGTTGAATATGTAGCAGTTACACGGGCTCCTTCATTATTTTCATACTTGTTAGTGCCTTGGATCCGTTCCAAGCGCGGAGCAAAGCGTAAGCTGCGCGAGCAAGCAGAGAGCGATGTGCAGTCTGCAGACAACATGGGTGAGGCTGCGAAGACGTCGAATGCATCAATGCCTACAGATGTGGATAATCGAGCATAGTAAGGATAAAAATTTTCGGGAATCTAATCTACTCAATTGTTCTTGGGGATATACAGCGGACTGAGTGGGATTTGTATACGTGAATCAGGAATAAGCATATAACAAAAAGGGATTAATCAGAGTCAGTTGTGCAGCTGCTCTGATTAATCCCTTTGTTTTTGAACTCAAATATATCTAATTTTTTGGATTGTGGATAATAGGATTGAAATATATGATTTTGTCGACAAGTTGTTAACATTCTGTAGATAAGTCCGTGAATAACGTGGATAAGTACGGTTTATCCTGTGAATAACTGTTGGATAACCATGCGCATGAATCAGCTAACGAACGTCTATTGCACCATTTTCCGCAGAACAATGATTTCTACGCGTCGATTTTGTTGACGATGTTGTTCTGTGTCGTTATCCACAAGTGGACGAGTTTCGCCATAGCCGGCAATTTGGAATTGTGCGGCATCGAGCTTGTTATCATCTACGAAGTAACGAAGAACGGATAGGGCTCGTGCAGCGGATAGCTCCCAGTTATCCTTATAGCGGCCGCCTTGGGCGAACGGTAAGTTGTCCGTATGTCCCTCAATGCTGATGGATGTACTCAGCTTCGGAAGTAAGGTAGCAAGCTTCTTCAGTGGAGGGAGTGCATCATCCTTCAATTCTGCACGACTCAAATCAAACAGCAGTCGATCGCTCATTCGGATGGCGATTCCTTTTGGTGTATCAGATACGGTAATTTGGCTGCCCAGTTTGTTCTCATCGATATACTGCTGGATGACACCCATGAAGTTTTTCAGCTCTGCCTCTTGCTTGCGGAAGGCCAGATCCTTGTTCGTAATTGTACCTATTGCAACGGCTTTTTCTTCCTTATCCTTGCCGTCGGCTCCGTCTTGTTTGGTTTGTTTGTCTCCTGTTTGTCCTGGCTTCGCATAGGATCCATCCAGAATGGTGGAGCCCTTTAAGGACGTATCCGTATTGCGGAAGGATACCTGCAGTGTTTCAGACAGAGACTCATATTTATCCACATCAATCTTACTCATGGCATACATGACGACGAAGAAGATCATGAGCAGGGTGATGAGATCCGCGTACGTAATGAGCCAGCGCTCGTGATTCTCAGCGCGTGCTCCTGATTTTCTATTTCTGCGTCTCATGGATCATCCCCCGCTTTGCTTCTGGAACCAACTTGAGCGGTTCGAAGGAGTCTTCGGCGAGCAGGAATGAGCCGAGTTTTTTGCGAATAATTTGCGGGTTCTCGCCGGCTTGTACCGCTAAAATTCCATATTCGATCATTTCCATGACACGTAATTCTTCCATGCTGCGCGCTTTAATTTTACTCCCAATCGGCAAGTAAATGATATTCGCGGTTGCAACCCCGTATAGGGTGGCTGTGAAGGCAACGGCAATGGATGGTCCGAGCGAAGACGGATCTGACAAATTGCCGAGGACGTGGATAAGACCCATAACGGTTCCGATAATCCCCATTGTTGGCGCATAACCGCCAGCTGCTTCAAATATTTTTGCATAGCCTTCATGTTTTTCTTCGATGGCGTCCATCTCCAGCTCCATCATCTGCTTCACGAGCTCGGGATCAGTTCCGTCTACAATCATCATGATGCCATCACGCAAATATCCGTTCTCATGCTTGTGAGCATCGTTCTCCAAGGCGAGGACACCTTCTCTGCGAGCGACAGTACTCATAGCGACGATGTCGTCGATTAATTGCTGTGCGTTTGTTGATTTGCGGCCGAACGCCATCTTAAGTGCGTTCGGGATACTGCGCAGCCGATTGCCCGGGAAGCTGATGACGACAGCGGCAATCGTTCCGCCGAAGACGATGAGTGCAGCTGTTTTCTCCCACAGGCCACCCATTTGTCCACCTTCCCACAGGAAGCCTCCGATGAGTGCAGCTAAGCCGGCAAGAATGCCAATTACAGTTGTTTTGTCCATAGATAATCCTCTCTCCCGTTCAGTGTTTCCCATTTGCATCCAATCGATGAAAAGAGTATAATGGAAAAGGGAACAAACATTCTTATTTTTCATATGTAAAGATGATGTCCGCCTCATGCGGGATCCTTCTTTGCAACGATTTCAGCATCCATACTATATCATGGCAACAGACCTGAGCGAACCCATTGTTTCGCCGTGCTGTACCTGATATGTTTATCGGGTGGAAATTGGGTAAAGTTTAGGGGAAGAGGGCGCTTGCGGAGCTGTACCAAAGTTTTGAGCCAAGAGTCCTAGAGTGTCCCAGAGCGATCGCTTTTTGCGCGAATAAGCAGGATGAAATGCCTATAAACAGAGAATGAGGCAGGAATTTATTTTCATTACAGTAGCGTTTTGCTGTACGGGTCGGAGTACGGCTGTATGATGCAGTTCCGAGCTCTGATAGATACAGTTCATCATATAAATTGTACATGATATTAAGTAGAAAGTGGTGAGGTTGTGACGGACTTTGAAAGGGAAGACAGACCTTTTGAGCTAGTATCCGAGTTCTCCCCTCAAGGAGATCAGCCTAAGGCGATTGAACAATTGGTTGAAGGCGTTCATCAAGGGAAACGGTATCAGACGCTGCTCGGAGCGACAGGAACAGGGAAGACCTTCACCATCGCCCAGACGATAGCTCAGTTGAATCGTCCTACGTTAATTATTGCTCACAATAAGACACTCGCTGCACAACTGTGCAGTGAATTCAAGGAATTCTTCCCGAATAATGCTGTGTCTTATTTCGTCAGCTACTACGATTATTATCAGCCTGAAGCCTATATTCCTTCTTCTGATACGTATATTGAGAAGGATTCCAGTATCAATGAAGAGATCGACAAACTTCGTCACTCTGCTACCAGCTCCTTGTTCGAACGCCGTGATGTTATTATTGTAGCGAGTGTATCGTGCATCTATGGCTTGGGTTCCCCGATGGAGTACGGCAACCTCGTATTGTCGCTTCGAGTGGGGATGGAGAAGCCGCGGAACGCGATTCTTAGCAAGCTAGTCGACATTCAATACCAACGCAATGATATGAACTTCACACGCGGCACGTTCCGCGTGCGGGGCGATGTTGTTGAAATCTTCCCAGCCTCGAACGGTGAGAACGCAGTTCGTGTGGAGCTTTTCGGTGATGAAATCGAGCGAATTACTGAGATAGATGTGCTGACTGGTGAAATTATTGGTGAACGTGAACATATCGCAATCTTCCCAGCGTCTCACTTCGTAACGCGAGAAGAGACAATGAAGGTGGCTCTTGTCAATATAGAGCGTGAATTGGAAGAAAGGTTAGAAGAATTGCGCAGTATGGGCAAGCTGTTAGAAGCACAGCGTTTGGAGCAGCGTACACGCTATGATATCGAGATGATGCAGGAGATGGGCTTCTGTTCGGGGATCGAGAACTACTCCGGACCGCTCACATTCCGTGAACGCGGTGCAACACCGTATACGTTGCTTGACTATTTCCCTGACGACTTCCTTGTCGTGGTCGATGAGTCTCATGTTACGCTCCCACAGGTACGTGCGATGTACAACGGCGACAGAGCGCGGAAGGAAGTGCTTGTTGAGCATGGATTCCGCTTGCCGTCGGCGATGGATAATCGACCGCTTAAGTTTGAGGAATTCGAGCAGAAGGTAGGTCAGGCTGTGTTCGTATCAGCGACACCAGGGCCGTTCGAGCTTGAGCATACCCCGAAGATGGTAGAGCAAATTATTCGTCCGACGGGTCTTCTGGATCCGATTATTGAAGTACGGCCTACGAAGGGGCAAATTGACGACTTAATTGAAGAAATTCGCATTCGCTTGGATAAGGACGAGCGTGTCCTTGTGACGACGTTAACGAAGAAGATGTCCGAGGACTTAACCGATTATTTGAAGGAAATCGGCATTAAGGTGCGTTATTTGCATTCTGATATTAAAACCTTGGAACGGATGATGCTGCTGCGTGATTTGCGGCTGGGCGTGTACGATGTGCTTGTCGGCATCAACTTGCTTCGTGAAGGACTCGACTTGCCGGAAGTATCGCTGGTTGCGATTTTGGATGCAGATAAGGAAGGCTTCCTGCGTGCAGAACGCTCCCTCATTCAGACGATTGGGCGTGCGGCGCGGAATGCATCAGGTCGTGTCATCATGTACGGGGATAAAATGACGGATTCGATGCATAAAGCCATCACGGAAACAGAACGGCGCCGCAAGATTCAGATGGCGTTCAATGAGGAACACGGCATTACGCCGCAGACAATCCGCAAGAAAGTGCGCGATGTGATCGAGGCGACGAAGACAGCGGAGTCGAAGGAAGGGTACGATATCAGCAAGTCCGTCGAGAAGATGTCGAAGAAGGATCGTCAGTCGGTCATTCAGCGATTGGAAGCGGAGATGAAAGATGCCGCGAAGAACCTCCAATTCGAACGGGCAGCCGAACTGCGTGATGCTTTGTTGGAATTGAAGGCGATGGACTAATATAGAGCAGTAATTTTAGATGCCGTACGTGGTTCGAGTGAACCTGAACGAGCAGGAGGGGTAATCCATTGGCTAGTGAACATATTGTGATTAAAGGGGCGCGTGCCCACAACTTGAAAAATATCGATGTGACGATCCCGCGCGACAAGTTCGTTGTACTTACGGGTCTTAGCGGCTCGGGCAAATCGTCATTAGCCTTCGATACGATTTACGCCGAAGGGCAGCGCCGGTATGTGGAGTCCCTATCCGCTTATGCGCGTCAATTTCTCGGGCAAATGGAGAAGCCGGATGTCGATTCCATCGACGGGCTATCTCCAGCCATCTCAATCGATCAGAAGACGACAAGCCGCAATCCGCGTTCAACGGTTGGTACGGTTACGGAAATCTACGACTATTTGCGTCTATTGTTCGCACGTGTCGGCCATCCACATTGTCCAGAGCACGGTATAGAGATTACGTCGCAAACCGTGGAACAGATGGTGGATCGTATCATGTCGTACCCAGAGCGTACGAAGCTGCAATTGCTAGCCCCAGTCATTTCTGGACGCAAAGGGGAGCATAAGACGGTATTTGCAGATATTCAAAAACAAGGCTTCGTACGGGTTCGTGTGGATGGAGAATTGCGTGATGTGTCCGAGACGATTGAGCTGGAGAAGAATCGCAAGCACAATATCGAGGTTGTTGTAGACCGAATTGTCGTGAAGGAAGATGTACAATCACGACTTGCCGATTCGATTGAGACAGCGTTGAAGTTGTCAGACGGCAAGCTGATTGTGGATATTATCGGCGAGGAAGAGTTGGTGTTCAGCTCGAATCTGGCTTGTCCAGAATGCGGCTTCAGTATCGATGAGCTTGCTCCCCGCATGTTCTCCTTCAATAGTCCATTTGGTGCTTGTCCGGAATGTGATGGACTCGGTATGAAGATGATTGTTGATCCTGAACTGCTGGTGCCGGATCGTGAGCGTACGATTGAGGATGGCGCTTTTGAAGCATGGGCAGGCAGCACGTCGAACTACTATCCGCAGTTCTTGGCTGCGGTATGCGAGCATTATGGAATTTCTACGGATGTTCCGGTATCACAGTTGGACAAGGAACAGATGTCCAAATTGATGAATGGTACGGGCGGTGAAAAGGTTCGCTTCCGATATGAGAATGATTTCGGTCATAAGAAGGAAGCCTTTGTGCCGTTTGAAGGTATCGTTCATAATCTGGAGCGCCGCTACCGTGAGACGGCATCCGAGGGCATCCGTGAATATATTGAAGGGTTTATGAGTGCGAAGCCTTGCGGTTCCTGCAAAGGGCATCGTCTGCGCAAGGAAAGCTTGGCGGTTACAGTAGGCAGCGAGAACATGGCCTATGTCACCTCGCTCTCTATCGGAGAAGCGCAGCGTTTCTTTAGCGGCTTAGAGCTATCAGAGAAAGAGCAGTTGATTGCGCACCTCATTCTGAAGGAGATTAATTCGCGTCTCGGCTTCCTTGTGAACGTCGGGCTTGAGTATTTGACCTTGAACCGTGCAGCGGGAACGCTATCTGGCGGAGAGGCGCAGCGCATTCGTTTAGCGACGCAGATTGGCTCTAGCTTGATGGGGGTTCTGTACATTTTGGACGAGCCTAGTATCGGTCTGCATCAGCGAGATAATGATCGCTTAATCCAGACGTTGGAGCATATGCGCAACCTCGGGAATACGCTTATCGTCGTTGAACATGACGAGGATACGATGCTTGCAGCCGATTATATTATCGATATCGGTCCTGGCGCTGGTATCCATGGCGGTATGGTTGTAGCTGAAGGCACGCCGAAGCAAATTATGAAGGATAAGAACTCGCTTACCGGGGCTTATTTGAGCGGTCGCAAGTTTATCCCCGTACCTGAGGAACGCCGCAAGACGGATGGACGCTGGCTGGAGGTTCGCGGTGCGAAGGAGAACAATTTGCGCGGCGTTCATGCAAAGATTCCACTGGGCGTCTTCACCGCAGTAACTGGCGTATCCGGCTCAGGCAAGTCGACACTCGTCAACGAGATCTTGTACAAAACGCTGGCGCGAGATTTGAACAAGGCAAAGGTACGCCCAGGTGAGCACAAGGAAATTCGCGGACTTGAGCATATCGATAAAGTCATTGATATCGATCAATCCCCAATTGGACGAACGCCACGTTCGAATCCAGCCACGTATACAGGTGTGTTTGATGATATCCGTGACCTGTTCTCTTCAACGAATGAAGCGAAGATCCGTGGCTACAAGAAGGGACGCTTCAGCTTCAACGTGAAGGGCGGACGCTGTGAAGCATGTCGTGGAGACGGGATTATTAAGATTGAGATGCACTTCCTGCCTGACGTCTATGTACCTTGTGAGGTATGTAAGGGCAAGCGCTACAATCGTGAGACGCTGGAAGTGAAATACAAAGGGAAAAACATCGCAGATGTGCTGGAAATGACGATCGAGGATGCAGTTGAGTTCTTCCAGAACGTTCCTCGTATCCATCGCAAGATTCAGACATTGCTTGATGTCGGCCTTGGCTACATGAAACTCGGACAGCCTGCGACAACATTGTCTGGCGGTGAGGCGCAGCGCGTGAAGCTGGCAGCTGAGTTGTATCGCCGGAGCACTGGCAAGACGATTTACATTTTGGATGAGCCGACTACAGGTCTCCATGTTGCGGATATTGATCGCTTGCTGCAAGTGCTGCATCGACTTGTCGATTCCGGTGAATCGGTGCTCGTTATCGAGCACAATCTGGATGTCATTAAGACAGCGGACTACATTATTGACTTGGGTCCAGAAGGTGGCAGCGGCGGCGGAACAATCGTTGCACACGGAACGCCGGAGCAAGTCGTCACGGTACCTGCGTCTTATACAGGCAAGTACTTGAAGCCGATCTTGGAGCGCGATGCGGACCGTACGAAGCAGTTAACGAAGAAGGATCGGGAAGCGCAGCAAGTGTAGAATCAGCGTAATTTCAATTTCATTTATGTACGATACAGGCACGGTACGGCTATTAACAGCCGACCGTGCTTTTTGGTGTTCGTGTTTCAGAATGTGTTTATAGATATGTTTTGGATGCGTGCCAAATGGAATTGTCTTATAACATCCCGATCCCATATGGCAGAAATGTTGAAGCAGTTAGGGAGCGCAGCAGGAGACCGAGCTATGTGTGCCGAAATGGTAGGGCAACGATAATGATCTTGCAGAGGATGGTGCAGATGGTACAGCTTCAAGTAGGTTCTTGCAGCACGAAGGTGCGTGGTATTTTGTTCGACAAGGATGGAACGCTGTTGCAGTTCATTAGCCTATGGGGCTGGTGGGCGGAGACGGTAATGAAAGGATTGCAACAGGAGCTGAAGCAAGAAGGCGGCTCTTTGCCGGAAGATCCGGGATATATTTTAGGCGTTCACATCGAGCCAGATGGATCGATACGTTCGCATGATCGGCAAGGGCCGCTGGCGATGGGGTCTCCGACGCAAATGATTTCGATCGCGACTTATTTGCTCTATAAAGAAGGAGTGCCGTGGAACCGCGCTGTGCAGCGGGTAACAGCGGTGTTTGAGCAGGCGAATGAGCAATTGCTGGAGCATGCTAATATTATTCCGGTAACAGGCGTTGTGCCGTTTCTGGAACTCTGCCGTCAGCATGGACTCAAGATGGCGGTTGTAACAGCAGATGATAAGGGGCCATCTGAGCAGCATTTGGAGAAGATGGGAATCCGCCATTATTTCGATGCGGTCGTTGGCGATGATTGTGTAGCGCAAGGGAAGCCTTATCCGGACATGGTGGAGCTGGCCTGCCGAGAGATAGGACTGGAACCACATGAGATAGCTGTGATCGGAGATTCGGTTGGGGATATGGAAATGGGACACGCTGCTGGCTCAAGTCTTCAAATCTTCATTGATGAGGCGAATCAATTCGAGACAGCTCCTGAATCCGCAGATGTAATGATTCGTTCTTACGAGGAGATTCAACTGAAGGACGAATAAGAGGCATAAGGCAACTTACATCTCATGTTAGGCTGAATCATGTTACGCTAAGTAATGTTAGGAGTAATGTTAGGCAAGTCATGTTTAGCTAAGGCAATTAATCGCACGAAGGCTGCAGTATATCGCAGAGTATGGTGCATGCTTGACGAAATCATATACTAATGTGGAACTTTTCACAAAAAATCATATGCTGTGAAATGAAGAGACCAACCAGAGCGCTTAGCTAAGGTTGGTCTCTTGTTCATAACAGGGGAGGCTGGTGCGGGGTGGATGTATTCTCTCTCATTAGGCTTAGCCGATAGGAGCAGCTAGAATCTCGGTCAGACGCTGCTGGAACGCGTCTGCACCGACACGGAGGAAGAAATGATGGAATGTCTCATTCGCTTTGCGCTCCTCTTTATAGAAGCGAAGGAGCCGTTCTAGGACGTATGGGACGTCGTCGCCCTTTACACGCCCTTTCAACGTTGTGTTGAAACGGGCATTCGGGCCGAGTATGCCGCCGACTGCGATATCGAAAGCATCGACCATGCCTTGCTCCGTCTTCACGAGAGAGCCTTGTAAGCCGATGTCAGCGACATGCTTCTGACCGCAGGCGTTCGGACAGCCAATGAAGTGAATGCGAATTTGTTCATTCAGATCGGTGATATGCTCATCCAAATAGTCAGCTACGCGCCTCGCGCGTTCCTTCGTTTCTACGATCGCCAGGTTGCAGAATTCGTTGCCTGTGCATGATACCGTCCGGCTCATGAATGGCTTAGGATGTGGTGTAATGCGCTGCAGCACGGGTAGAGCAAGAACCTCATCAATGTGATATTCAGGTATGCCAGTCAGAACAATGTTCTGGGACATCGTTGTCCGCAGTAATCCGTCACCGTATTGTTCAGCTGCGTCAGCCAGCTGGCGGAACTCGTGGCTATCCAGCCGGCCGATTGGCACGTTGAGTCCAATATAGAAGAGGCCGTTCTGTTTCTGCGGATGTACGCCGTCGAAGTAAGCTGCTTGCCAGCCGACGGTTTTATCCTCACCACGAGTAGGGAACTTGCCAATGAGCTCCTCCAAGCGATTCTGGAAAGCCTCTACACCCCAAGCCGCGATAAGGAACTTCAGACGGGCATGATGGCGCTTCTCACGGAATCCATTGTCACGGAATAGTGTCGTTACGCCGATGGCGACCTTGAGCACTTCCTCAGGGCGTATGAACATATCAAGCTTTTGCGCCAAGTGCGGCTTGGCGGACAATCCACCTCCGACATGGGCGTGGAAGCCGATCACTTCTTCATCATCAATGATTTTGACGGCAGGGGTGAAGGCTAAATCATTTATTTCAGCATGCGCATTGTTATAGATGTTGGCGGAAATCGACATTTTGTATTTGCGCGGCAAGTTGGAAAAGTCTCGATTCAAGAGGAAAAAATCATTTACTTCATTTACGAGATCGGTTGTATCCATTAATTCATCGGGATCAATGCCAGCAAGCGGGTTGCCGACAATCGTACGCGGGCAGTCGCCGCAAGCCTCATAAGAATAGAGTCCAACCTGTTCAAGGCGATTGAAGATATCGGGGAAGTCCTCTACTCTCAGCCAGTGGTACTGAATCGCTTGGCGTGTCGTTACGTCCATCAGGCTTCTGCCGTACAGCTCAGCGATATCGGCTAGCGTTCGAGCTTGAGCGGCGGACATAATACCGGAATTGATGCGGATCCGCATCATGAAATGTCCGTCCTTCGGCTTCTGCTCATAGACACCGGCCCACTTGAAACGACCTTTGTCATCTTCGGGGATGGATTCATAGCCTTGCTGCGCATACGTCTCGATAATATCGCGAATGACATCAAGACCGTCCTTCTCCATTTTGACAAACTCGAACTTATTCAGCTTTACAGGGTCTTGCATCCAAATTGGATCATAAGCCATTGGTAGTCCCTCATTCCCTCTAAACTTGTTTATTCCGATATAAATAGTATGTTTTATAGGTGAGGTAATCGTAACATATTTCCAGCAAGGCGACAATGCATGGTGAAGACAAGTGCTATTACAATTTCTGATGAATGCATTCAATTTCTCTTATGAATGAATGGCATCGGGAGAATTAAGCCAAGTAAAGTGAAAGGCACAGGTACGGAATGATGTGGCGAAAACATGTCCATCTAATCTCTCACTCAATGACATCTATCATGCAGGGTTTCAATGACAAGGGATAAATCATGAAATATTGGTGACAATCTTGTTAAATATGAAAAATTTGCCTTGATTCTTTTGCTGGGTAAATATAACATAGATGCATATGAGTATAATGAACGTGTAGAGGGAGGTCACACCATGTTTTTGGCCGAAGCAGCACAACAGAGCGAAAGCACCTATCAGCATTTTGATCTATTTATGATTGCGTTTACTTTACTCTTGATCTGGGCAGTTCTACGCCAAGTCAAGCAGCGTCCTCGCAACCTATTTGCGCTCGGCTTCGCCGTTGTGAGCTTGCTTGTATTTTTATATGCGGATTGGGTAATGGTGCAGGGTTGGTAATCGCCATCAAGCCTTTGAACAATTGATCTTCACATATCACATAAGGCGATACATACATGTCCTACAGACAGACTCCTTGGTGGATAACATCAAGGAGTCTTTTTTTTCTTGCATATGATCTGAGGTTGGAGGAGAATGGAAGCATAGATTGGAATGCCCTGATTTCATAGGGGGCAAGAGGAGGAGCAACCGGATGGTTGGGCAAGGGAAGAGAATACATACAAATCATGTATCAGAAGTGAAGTTATCTAGAAGAATGGGAAGAAACAGAGTTGTGCTTTTTATCGTTTCCTTGCTGGTTGGAGCATCTGTTCTGCCAACTGCGGCAGGTGCTGAGGCGTCATTTCGAGCTGTGAAGGTGAAGGACAAGGTATATGTAGAAGCGGAGGCACTTGAGAAGGTAGCCGGCGGCAAAGGTACATATGATAGCAAGTCGAATACTTATCAGTACAAGCCTAATGATATTCCTACTATTGTGGAAAAGGTAAGCCCATCCGTTGTATCGATTATTGGCCGTCAGATCGATGCAGAAGATGATTCAGACAACTGGCTGTCTCACGGAACGGGAGTCGTTGTGCGCAAGGATGGCTGGATTGTTACGAATGCGCATGTCATTTTGGCCCTGCAGAAGCCAGTAGTCGTAACGCCGGAAGGGAAATCCTATCCGGTAAGCAAATGGTTCGCTGATGAGGAAAGTGATATTGCCCTGATTAAAATCAATGCACAAAACATGAAGCCTGCCACATTTGTGCGTCCGAACCCAACACTTAAGGTGGGCGAAGGGGTCGTTGCACTTGGAACACCGGTGTCTTTTACCCTGCGCAATTCTGCGACTTCCGGGATTATTAGCGGTATCGACAGGGCTGTTGATTCAAGTTACAAGCTGATTCAGACGGATGCGGCTATTAACCCAGGCAATAGCGGGGGGCCACTTGTGAATATGCATGGTGAAGTGATTGGCATCAATACGTTGAAGTTCGCTGCTGTAGGGATTGAGAACATGGGATTTGCGATACCGTCTGACACGGTAAACCTGATTGTGCAGCACTTTTTCAAATATAGCAAGGTGAAGCGGGCCTCGATTGGCGTTGAACTGGAAGAGAGCTGGGCTGCGTATGTTGGATTGCCGACAGATGTTCCAATCAAGGTTACGAACGTTGTAAGCGCCCAGGCGAAGAAGGCAGGCATAACGGAAGGCGATGTGCTGTATGCCATTAACGGTAAGCCGGTAAAGACCCTTGTCGATGTGCATGAGGCACTGAAGTCATTTTTGCCAGGGCAGCAAGTAAAGCTGACGATGCAGTCGAAGGGGAACCTTGTTGCGAAGATGGTAGTGCTGAGTGAAGCAGTAAAGCCAGCTGTTAAGGATAAGTCAGTAGACGCTGATAAGTAACGTAGAAGTAGAAGTAGAAGTAGAAGTAGAA